>CAJXXO010000312.1 GCA_913062655.1 uncultured Bacteroidota bacterium
CTGGAAGAGAAGTTTCTGGCGGGAGAGGGGCAAAACCTGACTCCGGCAAGGTTTGCCACTGATCCGGAGCGTTACAGAATTATTGCCGACCAGGTAAAAGCTGACCTGCAAAAGGCGGCTGAATTGCTGGGTGTAAGGGGCTACTGTCGGATAGATGCATTTGTCCGTATCTATCCGGGCGACAAGGTGGAAACATTGATCATCGAGATTAACAGTCTGCCCGGCATGACACCTGCCACGGTAATATTCCACCAAGCCGCCTTGTACGGCTACAAACCGCTAGACTTTATCGACCGTATTATCCAATTTGGTTTTGAACGTAAGAAGGGGGAATTTAGCGCCAATAATTAAGGCCTCTCCGCAGTTATAAGCAACACACATGAGTGGGTGGAAAAAAGCATGGAAAGTGGTGTCCAGTCCATCGGTCTGGATCAACCTGTTGGTAGTGGTCGGGTTGTTTTTGCTATTATCCATTGCCACCCTGCAATACCTGAAGTCTTACACCGACCATGGCGAGTCGGTAACCGTGCCACCTCTCATCGGGATGACGCTGGAGGAAGCAGAGTCATTTATTGCCGACCGCACCATGGAACTCCATGTAATGGACTCTATCTACAACCCTGACCTGAAGCCCGGGGAAGTCATTAATCAAAATCCCAGTCCGGGCAGCAAGGTGAAAGAAAACCGCACCCTCTACCTGACGATTCGTAGCTATCAGGCAGAGGAAGAACCCATACCCGATGTGGAAGGCATTTCCTTACGAAATGCCATCAGTAAGCTAAAAAATGCCGGTTTTACCATTGGCGATCGAATTTATCGCCCATATAAATACACCAATGCCGTTTTATACGTTAGCTACCAGGATGAAAAAGTGGAACCAGGCATGACCTTTCCCAAAGGAACCGAATTCGATCTGGTGGTTGGTAATGGATTGGGTGATACACGTGTGCTGGTGCCCAATCTGATCGGCAATACGCTGGATGAGGCAGAGTTTATTTTGCTAGGCGGCTACAATCTCAATATTGGTGCAGTGGAGTACGATACTACCACCGTTTTTTCTAAACGAGACAGCCTAAACGCTGTAATCTACCGGCAACAGCCGGAACCGGAGTCGCAGTTGCGCATCGGTGAATTTGTCGATGTCCAGTTGATGGGCAAGGCTAAGTTTGAGGCTTTGATGGATTCCCTGATTGCTATTCCGGATACCATGGATAGTCCAATGGAGTTAAATGAGGAGCAAGATGCAGAGTAGTTGGATCTGGATTATACTGTTTTTGTCGGGTCCGCTGTTTGCTCAGGAAGGCTTGGACTCCTTGCGGTACAATAAACAGTTGGCCGGCAAGGCTGCTCCCTTTTCCGTGCAAGCCAAAGCCCCTTTATCCTTACCCTTTATTGACGATTTTAGCCAGGGCGACCCCTATCCCGATCCACTGAAATGGGCGGACAATAGCGTGTACATCAATGAAGGGTTTCCCCTCAATCCACCTTCCATTGGAGTCGCCACTTTTGACGGTCTACGCCCCAATGGCCGGCCATATACCTTTTCCCGCAACGCTTACGGCAGCTCCGATACCTTAACCAGTCAACCCATTGATCTAAGCCCTTACAATGCTACGGACTCGATATACCTCAGTTTCTTTTACCAACCCAAAGGGCGCGGCAATGCACCCGAAGGCAGAGACTCCCTGGTGTTGGAGTTCAAAGTGAATGATAGCACCTGGGCCGGTATGTGGCGCACCGTACCGACCGGCCTATCCACCGACACCTTTCAACAGCAATTCATTGCCCTCACTGAGGCCCGTTGGTTTCGCAACGATTTTCAATTCCGCTTTCGCAACTATTCTGCAAAGTCGGGCAACATAGACCACTGGCACGTTGACTACATCGAATTGGATGAAGGGCGTACCCGTGTCAACCCGCTATTGAACGATGTGGCCTTTACCCGCAACGGGCGGTCACTGCTGAAGCGCTATCATTCCATGCCCCTCAATCAATTTGTTGGCTTTGAACAAGATGAATTGGCCGATATCCTATTTGCTTATTCGACCAATCACTTTAACGTCATCAAAAACACCACTTTTCGCTACGATGCCCGCGAGAATTGCACAGGACAGCTCATCAGCAGCAACTTTTTCCAGACGATCAACTACCCACCCTTTGCGGATACCACATTGTTGGAAGCCAACTACAAGAATGATATCATCAGTACGGTAGGAGGGGTATCCTGTGACAGCCTGGTGATTACTACGCGCTACTTTCTAAACAATTCCCCGCCCGATCCGGCCACCAGCTTTAATGATACTGTGCGCCACCAGCAGCGATTTTACAATTACTTTGCCTACGATGATGGTTCGGCAGAGGTCGCCTATCGCCTACAAGGTCAATCGGCACAAGTGGCGCAGGAGTATGTCGTCAACAAGCCGGACAGCCTGCAGGCCGTGCTGGTCCATTGGGCGCATGTGGATAAGGATATCTCCAACGACCTTGTCAATCTGGTCGTTTGGCAGCGGTTAGACCGGCCTTCCGGTACAGCAGATATTGTACTTTACCGCAAAGACCTCATTTTCCCGGAATACAAAGACAGCCTGAATGGTTTCACCACCTACCGGCTCGATTCTGCGGTGTTTGTTACCGACACTTTTTACATTGGTTTTCAGCAGGTAGGCACCGATAACCTGCGCATAGGCTTTGATCAGAATGTGGATGCCAAAGAGCACCTGTATTTTTATGTGTCCGGAAGTTGGCAGCAGTCGAGCCTGCCAGGCGCAGTAATGATGCGCCCGGTGCTGGGGGATGCCATTCCCTTTGGCGTATCGGTGCCTGAGCAACCTACCTTCACAACCTTATCCGCCTATCCCAATCCTACTACCGGCTTGATTCGCCTGGAAGGCATTGAACCGGGACATGGTCTTTTGACGGTTTTTGATGTGACGGGCCGGGTGGTTTGGCAGGGGCGCGGACAAACACAACTCGCTCTTAACGAACAATCTGCAGGTATTTACTTTATTCGATATGAAAAGGGCAAGCAAATCGCCCAGACCAAAGTGTTGAAAAGCCAGTAATATGACTGAACTGACACCCGCAGACATGCAACAGCACATGCACCAGGATGACTGGGTAGTGGTTGATGTACGCCAACCGTGGGAGTTTGAAGAAGAAAATCTAACCGACCACAATGTGCCCCTGCATGATATACCCGGACGCCTGGAAGAGCTGGAAGGCTGGAAGGATAAGCATGTCGTCTTGTATTGCAACACCGGTCAAAACAGCCTGATGGCCTGTCAGCTATTGGAAGAGGCTGGTTTTCCGAATGTCTATCATTTAGAAGGAGGTATTGAAGCTTGGAAGGACGCTTAGACCGTGCTTTTATCGAACAGCATGCGATAGTCCTATTT
>CAJXXO010000313.1 GCA_913062655.1 uncultured Bacteroidota bacterium
GGAGCGCCTGCCCTGGTGCAGCAAGCCAGGCAGCATTTTAGCTGGGCAGAGGCTACCAACATACAGCAAGTTGAAGGAAAATTTATCGATACACTGCCACAGGTGTTGGCCGCCACTTCGCCATTTGATTTTGTATTACTGGACGGGCACCATACAGCAGAAGCGACCCTAACCTATTTTGAACACATCCTTTCCCACTGTAACACGAATGCCGTGCTATGGATAGATGACATCAATTGGTCAAAAGGCATGAAACAAGCCTGGCAGCACATTTGCCAGAATCCGCGGGTGCCCATAAGCGTGGATCTATTTGACTTTGGTCTGCTTTTCCTGCGGCCCGGTAAAGCCAAGGAGCATTTTGTGATTCGCCCCGTCTAACCATGGTTCCCAAGGAACACTCATGTAGAGCAGGTAGCGAGCGCCCCCATATTGTCACAGGGAATGTTGGGTGAGAAATGGATCGCTAAGGTGCCACATTCCACTTAGAAGAGATCAAGTCAGCTTTTACCTGTGGCGCGCAGCGGCTCATTGTAATGTTGGAGGTGGGTTTGTTATTGTCCCTTGTGTTAAACCCTTGTCTACTGCTCCTTCCCTTCTACACTCTTCCATTTCTCAACTTTTCCACGTAACCTGCTCCCACTATTGGGGCTTGATAAACAGGTTGCGCAGCTCATCAGCATCATCGGGATGCATCCGACCTGCCAGAATGAGACGCAATTGGCGCCTGCGCAATGCACCGGCATACAATTCCTTCTCTCGTTCTGTCTCAGGTTTTACCGGTGGAGCCGACTTGGGACGATGGCCATTGTCTAATGCTACAAATGTGTAGAAGGCTTCATTCGATTTGTGTTTCACCTCATCACCGAAAGATTGCGTGTGTACCTCCAGGTGTACTTCCATGGATGTGTTAAAGGTACGTGTAACCTTGGCGATAATGGTGACGACATCGCCTTGTCGAATGGCCCGTTCGAAAGAGACATTATCAACGGCAGCAGTCACCACCTGGCTACCACTGTGTTTGGCAGCCGAGATAGAGCTGGCCACGTCCATCCATTTTAGTAAGTTTCCACCCATCAGATTACCGAGCGGATTCGTATCGTTAGGCATCACCAACTGTGTCATTACAGTGGCTGATTGCTGACAAGTTTTAGTTTTCATAGCAGGGTCTTGTAAAAGCGCTGCAAAGGTAAGGCGAAAAGCCGCGTAATAGTTGCCTGAAAAGTACTTTCTTCCCATACAGGCCGCGGTGGCAGCGCTTCTTTTGGCCATATACCGGTAATGTACCGCGATAGAAAGGCGACATAAAACTTTCCAGTCGATACACGACTTATGTGCGCAAAACCCTTAATTTTGTACCCTATTGGTCCCGTGGCTCAACTGGATAGAGCATCAGATTCCGGTTCTGAAGGTTGCAGGTTCGAGTCCTGCCGGGATCACGAGGAATAGACAGGCCTGTCACGTCAGTGGCAGGCTTTTTTCGTGTCGGATGGCATCAAGCCGTAAGGCTTGTAAGCCAGGAGATACGTAAAAAGGCGAGGCCGCAGGTCAGGCCTGGATATTCGGCATTCGGAGCCCTACAGGACCGCGCATAGCGCAATCCTGCCAGTTGTGCCGATCAATAAGCTGTTATTCCCCCCAGCTAGCACAAAAAAAGTACCATCGCCAGAGGCTGGGTGCTCGGCATTTTCCCCTAATTCCCTGCCCCGCTTTCTGCTATCAGGGTGCGGCCAGGTGTTGTATCACCGCAGCCATGCTACGTACACCGGTAGGGATTGCCTGCTGATAATCGGGTAAAAAATAAGGGGAGTGCAAACCCGGTTGGTCAGTATCTTTTTCGCCTGGCGTGTAGGTCCCCAATCGAAGCATGCAGGACGGCACATCCGGTAGTGCGCTGCCATAGAGGCTAAAATCCTCCCCAATGGTTTCTTTAGGTACCTCTACCACCCGTTCGGCTCCCAGGGTATCAGTAAGCACCGCCTGAATACGGGCCGTCAGGTCGGGATCGTTGTACAAAGCCGGTACATGGGTTGGTTGTATGGAAACTACCGGCAGCAATGAGTCCGGCACGCCTGCTGCCATAGCGGTACCACTTCATTGGGAATAATGTTGCCTACCGTGCCGCCATGAATGGCGCCAACCGTCACTACTCCCGACTGTACAGGTGACAGCTCCCTCGACACCAGGGTTTGCAGGTTGACCACGATCTTGGCTGCCAGCACCACCGGATCAATCGTTTCATGGGGCATGGCGCCATGGCCACCAATCCCGCGCACCCGAATGGTAAACATATCCACACCGGCCATAGCCCAACCTGATCGTACGCCAATCGTGTGAGCGGGTAGTTGGGCATGATCATGAAAGGCTAAGATGTAGTCGGGTTTCGGGAAGCGCTCAAAGAGTCCGTTTTCCAACATAAGCTCTGCGCCCTTGCCGATTTCTTCTGCGCTCTGGGCCACAAATAGTACCGAACCGCTCCACTGCTGACGATGGCGGTGCAGGTGACGTAGCACTCCGAGCCAAACGGTCATGTGCAGATCGTGTCCGCAGGCATGCATTGCACCTTCTTTTTGGCTGGTATAGGGTACCCCCGTTTTTTCATCCATCGGCAAGGCATCCATATCGGTGCGAAGAAGAATCACCGGGCCCGGCCCATTCTCTAGCATACCAGCTATATTGTGCGCACCTAATGGATAGTCATAGGTAAGCCCTATCTCGTCTAACTGCGCCATTAGGTAAGCGGCTGTTTGCTCTTCTTCCAGCGATAATTCGGGATGCTGGTGCAAATGCACATACACCTTTTCCAGGTGAGCTTGCTCCGCAGCGGGTAGGGATTGTGTCCAGGCAGGCAAAGAGGCGATCAACCCGGTAACTACCAGTAAAAATCGACTCATGGGTGAAGTGTTTTGCTGATAAAAATACACACCTGATTGCGAATGCCAAGGAACAGATGGAACCTATTCCCTTTTTCACCGGCAGCATCATATATCGCTTTTAATGGCAATTGCACGTTATCTTTACCGGCAAAAACAAATGCGTCTACTCGCCTTATTACTACTTGCCAGCCTGGCCGCAGGCTGTGGAAAGAGTCAGTTCGACATCGATCAGGAGGAGATCGAGGCTTATGTAGCCGACAATAACCTGGATGCCCAAAAGACCGAATCAGGTCTGTGGTATGTTATTGAGGTGGAAGGCAGTGGCGACCGGCCTACCCTGCAGGATGAGGTAACGGTACTCTACACCGGTTACCTGACGGATGGTACCGTGTTTGACCAGACTAGTGGGCAACCCATCACCTTCCCCCTGGCTAATGTGATAAAAGGATGGCAGGACGGCATACCCCTCTTTCGTGAAGGCGGAAACGGGTTGCTGATTATTCCCTCGC
>CAJXXO010000314.1 GCA_913062655.1 uncultured Bacteroidota bacterium
CAAGAAAGCAAGACAGAATCAGCTTCGCATCATCGAAAACCGCGGTACACTGTTCAACTCGGATATCCGTGATATTTTGAAAAATGTGGCACCTGGTGATCAGGTATGGTTGGATAACATCCGCGTGAAGTCACCAGACGGTACGACACGTATCGGTAACATGTCATTGAAAGTCATCTAATAACACAATACGTTATGAAATTCTTCCGATTCATCGCATTAATGGTTGTTGGGCTTAGCTTGGCCGGTAGTGCTTTGGCACAGCCGCTAAACGAGCGTCCGCGCAACAGCCCCTACGAGGAAAAGCTGGAAAAGGAACGCAAGATTATCCCTTACGACCATTTGCGTGAGATCGATGTGTTCTGGGAAAAACGTATTTGGCGCGTCATCGACTGTAGAGAGAAGATGAATCTGCCTTTCGTTTACCCGAAGCGTCCGCTTATCTCCATTTTGATGGATGCCATTGAAAAGGAAGGATTACCGGCTTACAGTGCTAACGATGATGAATTTACCAAGCAGGTAACAGCCTCAGAGATTACATCAGTGCTGAGCAGCAGAGATACCATGTTCACCATCGATCCATTAACCGGTAAGGATACTATGATCATTTCCGAGTCGGTCTTTGATCCGCTGACCGTGCGTAAATTCCGCGTGCAGGAAGTATGGATCATTGACGAGGAGACATCCACTATGTATCCGCGCATCATGGGCATTGCTCCTGTGCGTGACGTTTACGACCCTAATACGGGGGAGTTCCGTGGTGAGTCTGACATGTTCTGGGTGTACTATCCGGATGCCCGGCAAGTATTAGCCAACGCTAATGCCTTTAACCCGGGTAATGATGCTATACAAATGAGTTGGGAAGATATATTCGAAGCTCGCTTGTTTAGCTCCTACATTGTAAAGGAAAGCAACGTCTACGACCGATTGATCGAATCGTATGCCACCGGTATTGATGCGGTGCTGGAGTCTGAGCGCATTAAGCATGAATTATTTAAGAAAGAGCACGAATTGTGGTCTTTCTAAATGATAACGGATAAAACACAGAACGCCCTGTTTTACACAAGCAGGGCGTTTTTTTATGCTTTTTCCTGTTGTTCAAAATAATCATGTATCAGCTTTGCCTTTTGGTGGCCGATCGCTTCTTTTAGTGTATCGTACCCCGCTTCCCGTATTTTTTTTACGGACTTAAACTGCACCAATAGAGCCCTAATCGTTTTTTCCCCAATACCCTTAATGTCTGTTAGCTCAGTTTGTAAGGCGGACTTACTACGTTTCTGCCGATGGAAGGTAATGGCAAATCGGTGTGCTTCGTTGCGCAATTGTTGGAGCAGTTTCAGGCTCTCAGATTTCTTGCTGATATGCAAGGGTACGGGATCGTGCGGAAAATAGATCTCTTCCAATCGTTTAGCGATTGAGGCCAAGGTCACTTTACTGGCTATCCCGAGCTTCTCTAAGCTGCTCAATGCTGCATTGAGTTGTCCTTTACCGCCATCAATAAGAATGAGTTGCGGTAGGGGTTCCTCTTCGTCTAGCAATCGCTTGTAGCGCCTGTAGACAATTTCCTCCATGCTGGCATAGTCATCTGGCCCCTCTACAGTCTTCACATTGTAATGCCGGTAGTCTTTTTTGGAGGGTTTGGCGTCTTTGAAAACCACCGTAGAAGCTACTGGATTGGAGCCTTGCAAGTTGGAGTTGTCAAAGCATTCAATATGATAGGGCATTTGATTCATTCGAAAATCTTCCATCAATTGCCGCAACACCCTATCAGATCGCTTCTGCTTCATCTTATGCTTGTCCACCTTGGTTAGCACGCGGTTTTTATATTCCAGCGCATTTTTGGTGGCCAGGTCAAGTAGTTTCTTCTTGTCGCCACGCTGTGGAACGGTAACCGTAGCATCTGCCAACTCATATTCTGGCGCAAAGGGAACAATCAACTCCCTGGACTGGCTCTTAAAGCGATCGCGCATAGAAAGAATCGCATAGCTCAGCAGTTCTTGTGGGGTTTCCTCCAATTGCCTTTTTAGTTGAAAGGCTTGTGTCTGAATAATTGAGCCATTGACTACCTTGAAGTAGTTGACAAAGGCTTTGTCTTCTACCATCTCCAGGCCAAAGACCTCCACATCGTCAATGGTAGCATGCACAACCGATGAACGGCTCTGGTATTTTTCCAGGTGTTGTATTTTCTTTTTGACAGCTTCAGCCGCCTCAAACTCGAAGTTGTCGGCCAGTTGCTGCATTTCTTCTTTCAAGCCTTTGAGCACAAAAGTGGCTTTCCCCTTCAGTATTTGTTTGATCTGGTCTATGTTGGCATTATAGGACACCTCGGACTGTTTGCCTTCACAGGGGCCAAGGCAATTGCCGATGTGATACTCCAGACATACTTTGAATTTACCTTGCTCAATATTCTCTTCAGACAACACATAGTTGCAGGTCCGTATCGGGTAAATAGACCGGACGAAATCAAGTATGAGCTTCACTCGGCTTACAGAGGTGAAGGGGCCCAGATAGGTTGAGCCATCATCTATCTTTTTTCGGGTAAGAAAGAGCCGGGGGAAGCGCTCATTTTTGATCACGATGTAAGGATAGGTCTTATCATCTTTGAGCATCACATTGTAGCGCGGCTGATGCTTTTTGATAAAACTGTTTTCTAACAACAAAGCATCATGCTCAGAGTCTACTACCGTAAATAGGATATTGTCGGCCTTTTTTACTAATAGTCTTATCCGGCCAGACTGTTGGTGGCTTTTTACAAAATAACTGGTAACACGCTTACGAAGATTCTTTGCTTTACCCACATACAGTACTTTTCCTTCGCTGTCGATAAAGCGATAGACACCGGCCTCCTCCGGCAGAATGGGGGCAATCTTTTCCTTGAACGTTTCTTGTGTCATAGGCCTGACTGCGACTTAGGGGTATCCTTCTAACGACCCCATACCGTAGGGGTTCAGGTTGTCGTAGTCATCTTCATTCAGTTCTTCGTATTTCTCACAGTCGGTTTCAATGGTTCTGCGTTCCTCATACTTAGGAAACGCTGCCTCTTTATCCAGTCCAAGGGTGGTATCGCTGTAGGCTTTTTCCAGAAATAGCGCGAAAATAGGCAAAGCCATGTTGGCCCCTTGTCCTAGCGCGGTAGAACGGAAGCGGAATACCGGATCGTCACCACCTACCCAGGTGCCGGCTACCAGCTCTGGCGTAACGCCCATAAACCAACCATCGGTATTTTCTTGTGTGGTGCCCGTCTTGCCTCCGATGGGCTGCTCAAATTTGTAGCGGTAGCGTAGTCGCATACCCGTACCTTGATTGACTACTTTTTGGAGTAAATACAACATTACATTGGCTTGTTCGGCACTGAGCACTTCCCGGCTTTCCGGGGAAAA
>CAJXXO010000315.1 GCA_913062655.1 uncultured Bacteroidota bacterium
GAGGGACAGGTGGCTTCCCCGGAAAATGTAGCAGAAAAACTGCTACATGTGATGGATTATCCTGACGATTACTCGGAAACTGTCTTCCGGTTATCCTAATGGTTAGCCTGCACAATGGGCATTGTAATACCGGAACAGCTTTCTTACCCGTTTATATTTGATCTTCCTTTCTCCGAAATGCGCTACCAGATCGGGGCACTCTTGTAACATGGGCCGAATGGTATTCCTGAAGTGGTATCGGTTAACCGGTACGCTTTTATCTTCCCATGCTATCCACCGGCCTGGGCGAACATCATCATGCCATGAATAGTAAAAATTGATATAGCCCTCAGCCTCAATAATGCTAAGTATGTAGTGCCTGTTCTTGGTGGGGTTTTCTATCGAATGCATCTTGTACTTTTCCCTACGATCCTGCATCGCGACTACTTCGTTGAAAAAAAAGTGGACTTTTTCACCATTGAACAGTTTGACTTTCACTTTGCCACCGCGGATACTGTTCCAGTTGAAATTGATGCGCTGCGCGAGTATCGTATCTCCATTCCGCAGGGCCACCCAAAGGGTATCATGTGGAACCGCTAGCACCCTTATTGGAAGCAGGGTCAACAGAAGAAATAATAAGTAAGGCATACCGGCAAGTGTTGGTGTACAGTAAAAATACTTCGACTATACGTACCTGCACTCCGGGTTGCTAGGTAATTGTACCTCTTGTGCTGCGAAATAAAAAAGCCAGCCCTTGGGGGAGGGGGCTGGCTTCATAGGCTCTGGGTGGAAGAAAACCAATTTCATCAATTACATCTTCATAAAGGAGGCTGTATGGGCTTCCTGCCCATTTACCACACGGAAAAGGTACATGCCCTTGGCCAGGTCATCTAGAGCCAGGGTGACTGTGCCGTTGCCATTGTATTGGCCAGTCTGCATGATCTGTCCGCTGCTGCTCACCACCTGCCATTGTGCGCCAGCCAATGCAGGATCCAGCTTGGCTGTAACATGCGAAGTAGCGGCTGAGGGGAACAGTTGCACAGCAGACGTTGCCTCAACGGTAGTTACGTTAGTTGCGGTAGAAGGGGTGAAGTTGAATGCATCCTGTGCGCTACTAGCCAAAAACAGGGCATTATCGGACTCATCCGTTTCGGCTATGTCATCATCTGTATCTACTACCGCCACTACCAGGTAGCTGCCTGCCGGTAAATTGAAGTCATTCAGATTTTGGTCGCTCCAATTATCTACAGTGATAGCATTGAAGGCTGGCAGCGTTTGTGTAACCGTCTGCCGGTCAATTTCGGTGTAAGTGCTGGGGTCATTGGGGTCCGCTTGTACGCCCCAGGAGATGACGAAATCATCATCGATATCTGTGCCATCTCCTTCGGCTGGTTTAAAGAATAGATTGGAGATCACGCCCGTCTGTTCATCGTAGTCAAACCCCCAGTTGGAAGATAGGTTTTGGATCTCCAGGTTCTGTGCATGCAATACCGCTGCACTCCACAAAAGAATAAGGGTAACAGTCAACTGCTTCATTTGTATGGTATTTTTGGTGAGCTTCGAATGTAGACCGGGGTACACCGTATTGTCTAATTATCCCTCTCTACATCATCTCAACACGTGCAATTGATCGGGCCTTAATTTCTTTACATTTACCAGCTAAGGTGTTGATTGTCAGTTAGTACAAACTTTACAACTAGGGTAGGTCTTGCAAAAAAACATCGAGTCCCATTGATTTGGGTACATTCATTTTCTTTCGCAAACGATAGCGGGCTATGTCCACGCTCTTATCTGAGATATTCAACATGCCGGCAATTTCTTTGGACGTAAGGCCTTGTTTCAGCAGCGCGCATAGGCGAAGATCTCTTTCTGTTAATTGCGGAAACTTTTGTTGGAGCACAGAGCGAAAATCAGCAAGTATCCGGTTACTTTCTTCGTAGTAGTCTTCCAGTTCGCGGGCCGAGTGCAGGTACTGCCGCATTCTTGAGCGTGCCTCTTTGACCCCCGCAGTTGT
Source organism: uncultured Bacteroidota bacterium (assembly GCA_913062655.1). Taxonomy (GTDB): domain Bacteria; phylum Bacteroidota; class Bacteroidia; order Chitinophagales; family S012-47; genus CAJXXO01. The sequence goes on from CAJXXO010000315.1 coordinate 1,994, forward strand.
CTTCATCTGCTGGAGTACATCGGCCAGAAATCGATTTTTCTCTGAGATGTGTAAGGCATACTTGGTAAGCAGTTGATCTTTTACTTCCATTTCATCTTGTAGCTTGCGATTGCGCAACTGCGTATTCTCCAATCGTAGTTTGGTCATTTGCATAATAACCATTCTCTGCTGTTGCCGCTTATAGAGCCACCAGATAATACCGCCACTGATTAACAGTAAAAATGCAATACCAGCTATCAAAAGCCATTGCCGCAAGTGGGCAATCTCTTGTTGTTGACTCAATTTTTCCACTGCATATTGGCTCGCTTGTAATTGCTTCTCTTTGTCTGCCAGGGCGTAGCGTGTTTGGAGGTCTGCGATCAATCTACTCTGCTGAGCCGCAAAACGCTCTTCTTGCCACAGCAATAAGGAATCGCTGATGGCGGCAGCGGCTGGCCAATCAGCCAGGTCTCGCAAAAGTTGCCAGTAGTAGCGATAGGCTTGCAGGTGCTTCCGCTCACTTCCCATCTCTTCGATTTGATCGATAGCGCGTTCCAGGTATAGCTGGGCTTGTGTCAGGTTGCCCAATAGTCGGTGGGTTTCACCCAATAAATACTGTGCCTCTACCAGTGCTGCACGATCTTCCACGGCAGTAAATATTTCCAACGACCGATTGAGTGGCCCAATGGCTACCTGCGGTTGGCCCTTCAGTAGATGGACTTGTCCCAAGTTGATAAGGGCATATCCCTCCCCGACAGCATCGTCAGCCGCTGTAGCCTGCGCTAAGGCTCGCTCCAGCAGCACCTGTGCAGAATCCGGTTGGGCACGGTCGAGCCAGATGCTGCTCATATTGGTGAGCGTGGTAGCGATGCCAACAGGGTCTGCCAGGTCACGAAACTGGCGCAGTGCCTTGCGATAATAGCGGATGGCATCCTGCTGTCTGTACTGCTCTTTTGCCAGGATACCTAGGTTGAGCCGTAAGGTGGCCGCAGATTGCACTTCCATCAGGCTGTCGCTCAATCGAAGCGCTTTGAGGTAATAATTGGTGGCGGTAAGTGGATAACCTCGCTGGTTGTATACATTTCCCATATTGGTAAGGGTACGAATCATACCCTGCCAATCTCTTTGCTGTTTTTTAAGCAGGGCTGCCTTTTCATAGAGAGCCAGGGCAGAATCATAGGCCCCTTGCAGCCGGTAAATGGCGCCAAGGTTGTTGTAGCCCTTGCCAAGAAGCAAGGTGTCTTTAGCTTGTTCAAACCAATACACGGCTCGCTGTATGTGTTGCACTGCTGACGCGGTCCGCCCTCGATAGTAGTGGCTGTTGCCCAGTAAGAGATGTGTCTGTCCGGTTAGGGCCGGAAACCGGTTGGTGTCAGGATGCGCTATCCATTCTTGTAAGG
>CAJXXO010000316.1 GCA_913062655.1 uncultured Bacteroidota bacterium
TTTTCTTTCCATAAGAAAGCATTTAAAAACTCATTGAATTGGATCACTGCTAATGATAGTATCTATTTGAGAGTTAGTGAGGTAACGCTTGGCCGTCAGTTAAAAGATTTTGACAGAAAATTTGAAGTTAGTAGGGAGCTTTCTCCTAATTTTTTTGTGGTTAGCTGTGATAATGAAAAATTAGATTTCTACGAACAATGGGTTGATAGTTCCTTCTCCTATTGTTGGCAATTGAGTGAGTATATCCAAAGTTCAATTAATCAGAAAGGGACTGGTGAATTGATCAGTAAGGAACTTATTCCTGATGCTATTGGTGGCCATTGGCTACGATATACCCCTATAAGTAAAAAGCATAGAATGCTAAATGCATCCATATATATCAATATAGCGGATCGAGCTAAGCAGGTCTCAGTTCCCTGGAACACCTATTCTGCGGTTATAGACTTTACATTTTTATTTGGAAGAAAATGGGAACTTGATACAGTATTTTACAGTATTGGATACCCCTAGCCTGATGGCCGGAATATTCGAAATGTCGAATCTTGGAGTATCCCCTACTAGCGCGCGCTTGCAGCGCGTTGTTTCTAAAGACTTTAATTACAACCACCTCCTCCAAAAACCTTCCTCCACCATACTATTTCCACCCCTGCGCAGTTAACCTATCCAAGCGGTCGGGTTTTCCCTTGCATTCCGCTAATTTTGTCAGCCTATGCAGTTTCTCTATCCGGGTTTTTTGTGGGCGTTGGGTGTTTTGGCCATTCCCATCATCATTCACCTGTTTCATTTCAGGCGCTTCAAGACCGTCTATTTCTCCAATGTCTCGTTTCTGCGGGAGGTAAAGGAGGAGTCGGCTACCCGGAGTAGGTTGCGCCATTGGCTGGTGCTGCTCAGCAGGTTGTTGTTTCTCACCTTTCTGGTGCTGGCCTTTGCACAGCCGTTCATTCCACAGACGGATGACACGCAAGCCACCGGGCAGCGAACTGTCAGCCTGTATATCGACAATTCCTTCAGCATGGATGCCATTGGCGATGAGGTGGCGCTGCTGACGCGGGCCAAGGAGCAGGCTATGGCTGTGGTCAATGGTTATGGCGAAGGGGATCGCTTTCAGTTGCTGACCAACGATTTTGAAGGCCGACACCAGCAATTGCTGGATCGGGAGCAGTTCATCACCTACCTCAATGAAGTGGAGATCAGTCCGGCCCGGAAAACACTGGAGCAAGCTGAGGAGCGCATGGAGCAAGCCACAGCCGGTATGTCCAATCCTGACTTTTACTATATCAGCGATTTCCAGGTCAATGTGGTGGAGATGGAGCCGGATACCGGGCATAGCAACTACTTTTTACCCATCCAGGCGGTAGCGCAGCGCAACGTATCGCTGGATTCGGTGTGGCTGGCGGCACCGGTGCAGGTCCTCAACGAGTCGGCTCTGCTGTATGTAAAGGTGACCAACCATGGTGAAGAGCCGGTGGAAGATGCCGGTATTACCCTGACGCTGAATGGTGAGCGCAAGGCCATCGGTGATGTTGATGTGGAGGCCAACAGCTATGTGGTGGATACGCTCAGCTTTACGGTGACCCAGGAGGGCTGGAATGCCGGAGAAGTGAGCCTGACCGATTATCCGATCACCTTCGATGATACGTATTTCTTTACCTTCTTCACCCCGCGCGCTATCGATGTGCTGGTGATCAACGAAGAAGGCTTTTCGCCCTTCTTTACCGGGTTGTCAGGGCAGTCGTTCCTCAATATTGTCAATGAGCGAAAGACACAACTCAACTATGCGACACTAGATGCCTACCGCCTGATCGTACTCAATCAGTTGACCGATATTCCATCCGGATTGCGTAATGAGCTGGAGCGCTTCATCAGTGAAGGCGGCAATGTGTTTGTCTACCCCAACCGGGAGCTCAGCCAAAGCGATTACAACGCCCTGCTGCAACCCATCGCAGGCGCTACCTATGGCAACTGGCGAGAGGTGGAGCAGTCGTTGCAAAACATAAATGTAGAACAGGGTCTCTTCGAGGGTGTATTTGATGAATTACCGGACAACCTGATGCTGCCTACAGTGTATGGTTACTTCCCGATAGAAAGGAGTACCCGGAGCAGTTTGGAGTCGATCATACGTTTGGAAAGCGGGCAGCTTTTCCTGGGTGGCGTAGCTTATGGGGCTGGCAGATTGTATATGGCCGCTACGCCCTTGGATCTGTCCTACACCGACTTGCCAAAGCATTCCTTGTTTGTGGTGACCACCGTACAAGTCGCTTTAAGTGGCACGTCCGACTTTGCGTTGGCGTACACCATTGGTGATGCAGGTAGCATTACTTTATCCGGACAGGCGGAGCAAGATCAACCTTATCAGATACGAGGTCGCGGTGACCGGGCTTCGGTAGATTTCATACCGCCCCAGCAGCCCTTGGGCAAAAGCACTGTTATCCGGCTAAGCAGCAGCGGTGATGCGATTGGGCCACATATGCAGGCGGGCATATATGAACTGTATCATCCAAGCGAGGGGGCGGCCCTTCGATTACTGGCCTTCAACTACGACCGGGCTGAGTCGGAGATGGCACAGCTAGATGACGAGGCATTGGCGGAAGCCTTTCCGGATGCCAATATTCGTTTACTGGAATCTGACGGCAGCAGCTTGTCGAGCGTAGTAGGCGACCTGAGCCGTGGCGTATCGTTGTGGAAACTTTGTCTTATTTTAGCTTTACTGTTTTTGGGTATTGAGGTGCTGTTGTTGCGCCTGTTACCTGATCGCTAAACGGCCATATCCGGGAAATTCATGAGATACCTCATCCGCGCTGCGACCATCATCGACCCTCACTCTTCTCATCATCAATCCCGTAAAGATTTATTGATCGAAAACGGCATTATTACGGCCATCGGGGCAGACCTGCCGGCAGAGGAGGCAAAAGAATTGTGTGCGGATTGTTACGTGTCACCGGGCTGGTTTGATTTATATGCCCAGTTTTGTGATCCGGGGGAGGAGCAAAAGGAGGACTTGATCACAGGCTCCTATGCGGCTATGGCCGGGGGCTTTACCGGAGTGCTGATCCGGCCCGATACCCATCCGGCTTACGATACCAAAGGGGCCATCGAATATGCTATCCATAAAACCCGCGACCTGGCCATCGATCTGCACCCTACCGGTGCACTCACCATGGGTACTGCGGGACAAGAACTAACGGAGATCTATGACTTACGGGCGGCTGGCGCGGCCGCTATTGGCAATGGCGAGCAGCTCTTGGCGGAAAGTGGATTGCTCCTGCGGGCGCTGCAGTACGTAAAGCCATTCAGTGGGGTAGTGTTGTACCGCCCAATCAAGCCTCGCGTAGCCGAT
>CAJXXO010000317.1 GCA_913062655.1 uncultured Bacteroidota bacterium
TTATTACCACGTATTGGTGGAGTTTTCAGTGCTGCCTACAGCAGAAGAACGTGAGGCATTGGCTTCAGAGGGGTTGCAACTGCACGAATACTTACCGCACTACACTTACTACGCTACCCTATCACCACAGGTAAAGCCCGGGGAGCTGGCCGGGGCCAATATCTCCTACATCTGGCAATTGCGTCCGGAGGAAAAATTACACCCCTGGCTTGGAGAGGGGCCCGCACCCGATTATATCGTACTACCTGACGGCCGCTGGGAAGTTAATTTGATACCCTACCCAACCGTGCCCACTGATGAACTCCGGCAGGCTTTTGGCGCACTTGGTATTGCGGCCATCGACCAACCTTACCACAACCGGATTACGGTGCATGTGGAGCCAACACAACTATCGGCATTGGCTACGCTGCCCTTTATCCGTTTTATCGAACCGGGAGATGCACCACCGGAGCCGGAAAACTATACGGCACGGACACTTACCCGGTCTAATGCTATCCATACCGAATATGGTGCCGGCAGACAGTACACGGGAAAGAATGTAACCGTTGGCCTGCAGGATGATGGTCTCATCAGCAACCACATCGACTATACGGGTCGGGTAACACAAAATGCCAATGGAGATGGGGGCAACCACGGTGACCATATTGCCGGCACGATCATGGGGGCCGGCAACCTGGAGCCGGTAGCAAGAGGTATGGCCTACGAAGGTCATCTTTACGTGCGCTGGGTGTACGACATCATTGCCAATATGACCAATCACTACAATAATGATGATGTGTACATCACTTCGACCTCCTACAGTAATGGTTGTAATACAGGCTACACCTCCTTTACCCAGACCCACGACCAGCAGACGCTGGATTTGCCACGCCTTTTACATGTCTTTTCTGCTGGTAATAGTGCTTCGTCCAATTGTGGCTATGGAGCGGGACCAGGTTGGGGAAACATCACCGGTGGGCATAAAGTGGGTAAAAATGTGATTGCCGTAGGCAGTCTGACAGAGGATGACAATTTGAGTGGATTCAGCAGCCGCGGTCCTGCGCATGATGGGCGGGTTAAGCCTGACATTTGTGCGAAGGGTTCGGGTGTCTACTCCACTGTTAGCAATGGGAGTCTATATGCTACTTATAACGGTACCAGCATGTCTTGTCCAAATGTATCCGGCATATTAGCACAATTGTATGATGCTTACCGGCAAAACAACAATAACCAATGGGCCAATTCGGCTCTGATGAAGGCCATCATTCTCAACACAGCAGAGGACCTGGGAAACCCCGGTCCGGATTACAAATTTGGCTGGGGTCGCATCAACGCCCTACGAGCAGCAAGGGTAATAGAAGATAAAAGCTATTTCCAGAGCTCGGTACAAACCGGCATTATCCAACAGCATCAAATTACCGTACCGGCCAACGTGGCACAGCTTCGTGTTATGGTCTATTGGCACGACCAAGTTGCCGCAGTAGGAGCAGCGAAAGCACTGGTGAATGACATCAACATGTCAATATCTACGCCAGGTGGAGGTTCTATACAGCCATGGGTGCTAAACCCAACTCCCGACCCCAACTTGTTAGATCAGCCTGCGGTTAGGGGTAATGATACTTTAAATAATGTTGAGCAAGTAACCATTGACAATCCATCCGCAGGGCAATATACCATTCTTGTGGAGGGAAAAACCATTCCCCAAGGTCCGCAGACCTACTTTGCCGTATATGAGTTTGTATATGATGAAGTGGACATCACCTACCCTATCGGTAACGAATCCTGGGTGCCCAATGAAACGGAAATTATCCGTTGGGATGCCGGAGGCGATAACGGAACTTTTGCTATTGAATGGAGCAGTGATAGCGGCAGTACCTGGCTACCCATTGCATCCGGCTTGTCTGCCTCCGCTAGACAATACACCTGGCAAGTACCTTCAACCACTACAGGGCAAGCACTGATGCGTGTGATAAGGGGAACTGATACCGCACGAGTCAAGGCTCCTTTTTCCATCATCGATGTGCCTAACAATGTACGTGTCTTATGGTCTTGTGGGGATTCCCTAAAATTAAAATGGGATGCTGTGCCCCACGCAGACGAGTATGAAATCAGTCAACTGGGCAATATGTATATGGACTCTATCGGCAGGACTACGTCTTTGCACTTCACCATAAATGGTCTTAATACCAGCGCCTCCCACTGGTTTAGTGTTCGTGCCTTAAATGATGCAGGAGCCTCTGGCAGAAGAGCCAGAGCCATTGAAAAAACACCTGGCGACATAAACTGCATACCGTTTGATGCGATGGTAAGTGAGATAGTAAGCCCTGCATCGTCTGCTTATTCTTCTTGTGTAGCAGGCAATGGTCTGCCGGTTACTATCAAGGTATTAAACAATGGGGTAAATACTATTGATTCTATACCCATAGCCTATCAGATTGATTCGGGGCCTGTAATATGGGATACAATATATTCCAGGCTGCCTTCGGCTGAAGAGGTTACGCACACTTTTACTACTTCTACTGGCGTTCTCTCTGATGGATCTTATACGATTAAGGCTTGGACCGCGCTACCGCAAGATCTAGAACCGGCCAATGATACTGCTCAGGAAGGTTTCACTATATTTTCTTCCGGTTTTTCAACCTTACCCTACACACAGGATTTTGACAATTTTACCAACTGTACCACCAGTTGGGGGTGCAGCGAAATCAGTTGTACGCTAAGCGACAATTGGCACAATGCAGAGAATAACGTAGCCGATATATTGGATTGGCGAACAAACGATGGTGGGACAGCCTCCGGAAGTACTGGTCCTAACGGTGACCACACTAGTGGTAACGGTAAGTATGTATACATCGAAGGATCAGGAAATGGTGGGTCGGGATGTCAAAATGCCGAAGCACTGTTATTCTCACCCTGTTTTGACCTGTCACAGACAAATCAGCCGGAATTCTACTTCTGGGCCCACATGGAAGGAGATCAAATAGGTGAGTTAGCGGTAGATGTTTTTGATGGCACACAGTGGCATACCAACTTGTCGCTGCATGTTGGAGAGCAAGGCAGTGCATGGTTTCAGGACAGTATTAATTTAACCGCATTTGAGGGGGATACCATCAATATCCGTTTTCGTGGTGTGACCGGTAATGGATGGCGAACAGATATGGCACTGGATGATATCAATCTTTTCACCCTACCGACAAGCCGATTTACCCTGAATGACTCCATTGGTTGTCCCGGGAATCTACTTACGCTGCAATCCGAATCGTGGTATGCTAACAGTCAGGAATGGATAATCTCAGGCGGGGCGCATCAGTTTGTCAACGCCACCAGCGCCACCGAT
>CAJXXO010000318.1 GCA_913062655.1 uncultured Bacteroidota bacterium
CTCCTCACTCGGCTTACCGGAAAAGTCGTTGAAAGTAAAAATACTGGAGCCGGGAATCTTTTTAGCAAATTCCGGCACTACACGGTAGGCATACACCACCCCTTTGGAAATGGTATTGTCGGTATACGAGTATCCTTGAACAGGACCGGCAATTTGGGTAAATCCAAGCGTAGTAAGTGAGCGGTCAAAGCACTTTTCTACCGTTACGCTGTCACAACCTCGCTTCCGCCAGATGGAAAAGCCGAGGAAAGTATCAATATCCGCACATGCATACGGTTCTTCCCAGTTGAGTTCTACCGCATCCGGCAATGCAGTGGCGGTAAGATTCTCCGGGGGCGGGGCCAGCACCCGGATTTCCCATGAACCAATATCAGAAAGCGGCTGATCTATTCCGCCCGGTGTTTGGTAGTCATCTTGTACTTTGAATACCACACGATAGGGCCGTGGAGCGATATGCGTGCAATTGGTCCGCCAATCGAAAAAGCCATTTACCGGTGAAAGAGAAGGTGTAGACAGAAACTGAGCCGGACTATCGTCTACAAAGAAGGGCCCACCGCTGGCCGATAGCTCCAATCTATCACCCGGATCGGGGTCTTGCCCCTGCACATCTTCTGTAAGTCGTTCTCCCGCAATGACACACGTATCCTGCGGAATGGATATGGTAGGCGGCTTAGTTTGTGAGCACAGCACTATTATCTGCATATCGCGTACCTGCGTACCCACTTGTACGCCATTTCGGAACTCCCGAATCAGGTACGCAATGTTGTAAGTACAACAAATCTGTGGTACATCCCAAAGCAGGTCACCCGTCAATGGATCGAGCGAAAGGTTGGTAGGGAAATTCCCGGATTGACCTGGCAGGTCGTTGGGATAGCGATAGCCAGATACTTGCGTGATCGGATCACGCTTAGGGGGCACCAATTCATACACCAGACTATCCCCGTCAGGGTCATATGCTCCGGGGTTATATGAAAATGGCACATACTGTTCGGCAAATACGATAGGACTCTCCAATAAGACCGGAGAATTATTGTAGGCAAAAAACTGCGGATCACGGATAACCAGTGTATCCTCTATGTGAAAAGGCTCATTTACTGAGTTATTAATGTTGCATATATTCTCAATCCTATTGGGGTCTGTCATGTAAATGAAATAGGTGCCCGGACCGGGAAAGGTAAAGGTCTCCAGTATGTAGTAATTCTGACGAATACCCTGGTCGGGATAGATCTCAAAAATGCTATCGCGGGCTATCGTATCTTCAAAAACAACTGAGCCACCTACAAACTCAATGACCAGCCCAAGGGAGTCACGGTCAGCCAGGGAGGCGCGTTCGGTGTAGGTAATGATACTGATCTCATAGGTGGGCGCAGGACCTCCTTTATGCCGGTAGACGATCTCTCCGGCCCGGTTGTGTGTAGCCCAGGCTGAAACCGCTAACAGGAGAAACATACAGGAGAGTATCCATTTTTGCATAATGACGGGTTTGTCCCTTCTAAAATTACGAATTTCTATGCCTGTTCCTAACGGTCAATTCATCCGTATCGTTTTCACCCTCAACATTTTTTACGCGCAACCAACAAAAAAGGCAGCCTGCCAGCTGCCTTTAGAATATGCTTTTGTATGTTAACTTACCCGGGAATGGAGCTTTCCGACCCCCAATTGGCTCGGATAAACTCGCCATTCATCTTGGCAATGTTTGTCATCTTAATGCCTTTCGGACACTCTACTTCACAGGCTCCGGTATTGGTACAGTTGCCAAAGCCTTCTTCATCCATTTGTGCCACCATTTTCTGTACCCTGCGCTCCCGCTCCGGATCACCCTGTGGCAAGCGCGATAGGTGAGCCACTTTGGCACTTACAAACAACATGGCAGATGCATTCTTACAGGCCGCCACACAAGCACCACAACCAATACAAGTAGCCGCATCAAAAGCCTCATCAGCATCTTGCTTTTCTACCGGAATCGCATTGGCGTCTTGGGCATTACCCGTGTTAACAGATATGTAACCCCCTGCCTGCATAATGCGGTCAAAGGCACTTCGGTCTACTACCAGATCTTTCATCACCGGGAACCCTTTCGCGCGCCATGGCTCAACTGTGATGGTATCACCATCTTCAAAGAAGCGCATGTGCAATTGGCAGGTGGTAGTACCTTGCAGCGGTCCGTGTGGCCGCCCATCGATGTACATGCTGCAAGCTCCACAGATACCCTCACGACAGTCGTGGTCGAAGGCTACCGGATCCTTCCCCTCTTCAATGAGCTGTTGATTCAACACATCGAACATTTCGAGGAAGGACATGTGCTTGTTCACATCATTCAAGACATAGGTCTCGAAATGCCCTTTATCATTTTGATTCTTTTGTCTCCAAACTTTCAGATTGATTCGCATACCTGTTGGTTTTTAGCGATAGTCCATTATTTGTAACTACGTGTGGTGGGTTGTACTACTTCAAAAATGAGATCTTCCTTCGTCAATTTTGGATCATTATCTACCCCTTCAAACTCCCAGGCAGAAACGAATTGGAAATTCTCATCATCACGCACCGCTTCGCCTTCTTCATTTTGGCTTTCTTCCCGGAAGTGCCCTCCACAGCTTTCTGTTCTGTGTAATGCATCAACAATCATCAACTCCCCAAGTTCAAGGAAATCGGCTACTCGTAGGGCCTTCTCCAACTCCGGGTTGATCTCATCAGCATCACCGGGGATGCGCACATCTTTCCAAAACTGATCACGTAGGTTGCGCACCATTTTACGTGCTTTGGTCAATCCTTCTTCACTACGCGACATGCCGCAATACTCCCACATGACCTTACCCAATTCACGATGGAAATAATCTACCGTTTGGGTACCCTTGATAGCCAGCAATTGTTGAATGTCGTCACGAACCTTTTGCTCTGCCTCATCAAATTCCTTAGCCTTAATATCCGGCAGTGGCGTGCGTATTTCGTCAGACAGATAGTTACCTATTGTCATGGGTAACACAAAATAACCATCTGCCAATCCTTGCATCAAGGCCGATGCACCCAAGCGGTTGGCTCCGTGGTCCGAGAAGTTGCACTCTCCTGTGGCATATAGGCCCGGTATGGTGGTCATCAATTCGTAGTCAACCCACAAGCCCCCCATGGTGTAGTGGACGGCTGGATAAATGCGCATGGGTCGCTGGTAGGGGTCATCTCCGGTGATTTTTTCATACATCTCGAAGAGGTTACCATACTTGGCGCTTACCACATCCTTACCCATGCGATCAATGGCATCGGCAAAATCGAGGTAAACAGCCCTACCGGTCTGCCCTACTCCACGGCCCTC
>CAJXXO010000319.1 GCA_913062655.1 uncultured Bacteroidota bacterium
GAGATCAGCAGCCTGCCCGGTAACTATCGCTGGTCATTGGATACCGTACTGGGGGAGATCGATTCTTGTGTACAATTGGGGCTGCACAACTTCATCCTGTTTCCTGCCGTAGAGGAAGCGCTGAAGGACAAAACCGGCACCCACAGTTATGCGGAGGAAAATTTCTACCTGCACATGATACGGGAGATCAAAGCTCGATTTCCGCACGTCACGCTCATAAGCGATGTGGCATTGGACCCCTACAGCAGCGATGGCCATGATGGCATCGTAGCGGGTGGAAAAATACTGAATGATGAAACCCTACCTGTACTAGGCAAGATGGCCGTAGCTCAGGCGCAGGCCGGTATTGATATCATCGGGCCATCAGATATGATGGATGGTCGCGTAGGTTTCATTCGGGATGAACTCGATCAACAGGGTTATACTGATACCGGCATTATGAGCTACACGGCTAAATATGCCAGTGCGTTCTACGGTCCTTTCCGCGATGCGTTGGACTCTGCCCCGAAGGCGAGTGAGGATATTCCCGCTGATAAGAAGACGTACCAAATGGATCCGGCCAACAAAGTGGAGGCGCTTCGGGAAGGTGCGCTCGACTACAACGAGGGAGCGGACTTCCTGATGGTGAAGCCGGCTTTACATTACATGGATGTGATCCACGTGATGAAGGAAAACTTTGATATTCCCATTGCAGCCTATCACGTGAGTGGAGAATGTGCGATGCTCAAAGCAGCCTGTGCCAATGGCTGGCTGGACTACGAGACTGCGATGCCCGAAACCCTGACCGCATTGGTAAGAGCGGGAACAGATGTGATCATTACCTACTTTGCAAAGGATTTTGCAGAGCTTAATGCAAAAGGCAGCCTGTAATCAGCCCTTTTGCACCTTTTGAATAAAGGCGGAAATATCTGCACTATTGTAGGCGCCATAGCTGTCCACTAATTGGCCCTTTTCACCATCGGGTAAACTGATGGCGTACAAAATCGACATATCAGCCGGATTTGACTGCCCTTCGAATCGAAAGGTCTCATCCAGATGAACCTCATCCGGATCATACTCCTGATGGGCAATATCGGTAGCTTTCAGTTTTTCTCCGTCTATGGTAAGGTCCAGCGTGTAGCCCCTTTCATAGAGGGCTTGCATTTGTTCGGATAACGTGGACAAGTGTGTCATGTTAGTAATGTTTGGGTTTGTCTAAGGCGTACAACGGCACTTGTTGAGTTTCGTTCAGCTTTTGCCTCGTAGCCGCTGCTCATAATCTACTTGTTGTGGGGTATAGGCTTTATCGAATAGGGGAGATGAAATTAAAAAATCAGCGGTGGATCGATTGCATGCCACGGGTATGTTGTACACCACACCAATACGAAGCAAAGCTTTTACATCCACATCGTGCGGTTGCGATTGTAAGGGATCCCAGAAAAAGATCAGTACATCAATCTTGTGTTCGGCAATTGCAGCCCCGATCTGTTGATCGCCACCGAGTGGGCCACTTTGAAAAGTCTTTACCGGCAGGCCGGTGTCCTGCTGGATACGGGATCCTGTAGTGCCGGTGCCATATAAATGATGCTGACTCAGTAGCCCTTTATTGTAATCTACCCAGTCAATAAGGTCAGCCTTACGGTTATCATGGGCAATTAAGGCGATATGTTTCACTTTTTGCATGGGGTATATTTCAGTGCAAGCTACAGTATTTTATTGCGACTCAGCGGCCATCATAGCCGCCCCGATCGTACCGGCATTGTTGCGCAGCTCAGCGGGAATTACCGGAAAGTTGACGGTGAGGTACTTTTCGAATTTCTCCATCTTTCGGCTGGTACCACCGCCTAGGATCACCAGGTCGGGCGAGAAGATGAGGTCGAGGTATTGCAGGAAATCGTTGAAGCGATTGCCCCAGGTGGCATAATCCAGGCCTTCCCGTTTCCTAACCGAACCGGCTGCCCAAAATTCCACGGGATCTTCATTTTTATATAGCATCCGGCCAATTTCAATGTTAGGGATCAGTACCTCATTGTAAAAGACGCCACTACCCAAGCCGGTCCCGATGGTGATGGTGATCACCAGCCCTTGTTTACCCTTCCCGGCACCTACCCGCATTTCAGCTATACCGGCTGCATCTGCATCATTCACTACCGTGAAGGGTAACCCGGTACGCTCAGCAAATAACTGATCTACCTGCACACCCTGCCACTTTTCTGATAAATTGCCGCTGGTCTTTGCCCACCCATCGATCACCAGGGTGGGGAAGCCACAGCCTACCGGACCTTGGTAGCCAAAGTGGTCAATCAGTTGCTGTACGGTATCGGCTACGGCTTCTGGTTCTGCCGGTTGCGGGGTCAGGATCTTGTGCCGTTCGGTAAGGAGTACCCCTTTCTCCGTATCTACGATACCTCCTTTTATACCGGAGCCACCAATATCAATGCCCATGATTTCCATACTTCAAATATCGAAGTTATTGCCAGAGCCAAACAAGAGACTATCTCGAAGAATTGTGGAAAATCGATGGGTCGTGACGGCATAAGCCCTAAAAAGATATATATCCGTACCAACCCTGAGTGATGGCAGAAAGGTAAAGGGTATTTTTAAGCAAAACACTTTAATTATGAAAACACCTTTGTTTCTAATTGTCATCTGCGTAATGGGTTTATCATTTACCGGTGTAGCGCAGAGTCGTATCGAAGTTGGCTCTGTCAACTACTGCTCTGATGGGGATACCAAGGAAAGCTTTGAGGACTTTACCAGCCAGTTCAACCGGGAAGAGAAACTATTTGGCTCTACCAATACGACCTTTGCCACTGCCTATGCAGGTAAGTATAGTATCATCCACTACAGCAACCGTCCTTTGTCTAGCGGAGGGGTTTACTATTTAGCCGTACATGCTCCCGATCTTGATGCTGGTACGCTATATCTATTGGATAAGGAGGGAGAAGTACTAGACAAATCATCCAGTGTAGAATCAGCAGGTGTGTACGACTACATCGCGATTAAAGTGAAGAAAGGTACTTCAGGGCCTTTCTATGTAGCGTTGAAAAGCAATTCAGGCACCCAGTGTGTTGGCTATGGCCAATTTGGACGAGGTAAGTAGCTGATTATGATGAATATCATTGTGTAGGAGCTTGCAAAGCTTCATTTTGCAGAAAACTGCGATATGAAGCGTTCTGCAATTTTTATCCTATTGGGAATAGTGGTGGTGCTAGCATTAACAGGCTGTGCCGATGCACAGCCGGTCCGCGACAATCCCTATGGATTTTTCTCCGGGCTGCTGCATGGTCTGATTCTTCCGTTTAGCTTTATTGTCAGCCTCTTC
>CAJXXO010000320.1 GCA_913062655.1 uncultured Bacteroidota bacterium
CCCATAACCTGTGGGGTGGCCAGTGACAGCAATTGGCCACGGATATTGAGTTGATAAGGATGGTTGGATGGCATTGACCGCATATTTATGACAAAAATAACCAACAGCGAGGGGAGTAAAACGACCCGACAATACCAGGCCGCGGTAGCCAAATGCCGCGAGATATTTGCCAAGAAAACCCATGATTATGGTACCGCCTGGCGGGTGCTGCGCACCCCATCACTTACCGATCAACTATTTATTAAAGCCAAGCGCATTCGCACCATCGAAGAGAAAGGCGAACAGCGAGTGGCCGAAGGCGTGGAGCCGGAATTCATAGGCTTGGTCAATTACAGCGCCATGGCACTGATTCAGCTCGAACTGGGCCATGCTGAGGAGGCGGAAATGCCCGAAAAAGAGGCCGTGAGTCTGTTTGAAAATCAACTCAATACCGCTTATGAACTGATGATGGATAAAAACCATGATTATGGCGAGGCCTGGCGGGAAATGCGCATCAGCAGCTTTACCGACCTGATTCTGATGAAACTCCTCCGCATTAAGCAAATAGAAAATCTCGGAGGAAAAACCCTTATCTCAGAAGGATTGGACGCCAACTATTATGACATTATCAATTACGCCATTTTTGCATTGATTAAACTGCAAGAAGCACATGAAGATTCTAGCCACCATTAGTCGCGTCTTTGTAGGCGTATTATTCATATTCTCCGGGTTGATCAAGGCCAACGATCCGTTAGGCTTTGCCTATAAGTTGCATGATTACTATGAGGTATTTGGAGAATATACCTTGTTGCAATTATTTGATAATCCCTTCTTTTACAGCATTGCCCTGGAAACCTCCATCATCATATGCATCGTGGAGGTGATACTCGGGGTTGCTTTATTGCTGGGGTATAAGACCAAACTTGTCGCGTGGACCCTACTAGTCACTATTATTGGGTTTACTTTCCTCACTGGTTTTTCAGCTATCACCGGTAAGGTGACCGACTGTGGTTGTTTTGGTGATGCGATTCCGCTTACACCCTGGCAGTCATTTTATAAGGATCTGATTTTGCTCTTTTTTATTGGTGTCATCTTTACCCATCGTACAAAGTACAAGCCACTGTTCACCAAGGAACGCACCTCTCAGGTAGTGTTGGGATTGGCCACACTGCTCTCCATTCTATTTACGTTAATGGCCTATCACCATTTACCCTTTATCGACTTCAGGCCATACAAGGCCGGTAACAATGTTTGTGAACTCCGGCAGCTACCGGAGGATGCACAACAGCCGGTGTATGAAACCACCTTCATTTATCGCAATAAAGCCTCAGGGGAGGAAAAGGAATTTACCCTGGAGAACTTCCCCAAGGGTGATGCATGGGAATTTGTGGAGCAACGATCTGTACTGATCCAGGAAGGTGATGAACCCAAAATCAAGAACTTTACCTTATCGAACAGCGAAGGAGAAACCGTAACCGAAGCGTTTCTTAACCGAGAGGGATACAAAGTGCTATTGGTGTGCTACGATATCGCTAAGACAAAAACGAAGCGCTTTGATGAAATCAATACCTTGCAGCAAAAGCTGGAAGCTAATGGTATACCTATGTTTGGCGTAAGTGCCAGCGGTGATGCAGAGGTGGAAGCATTCCGCCATGAACAGCAGGCGGCATTTCCATTTTGGTCTTCCGATGAAACAGAGCTGAAGACAATTGTTAGGTCAAACCCCGGCATTGTATTATTCAATGGCTGTGAGGTGGTCAAGAAATGGCACTGGCGCGACACACCTACCTTTACCAAGTTGAATGAACAATACTTTCAGTAAGCGGTGGGGCGTTTTCTACTTCAACGGCTGTCTGCGGGTGCCCTGGTTCTTTTGGGTGTCATCTTCGTGATCTTTGCCTTGTTCCTCCTCATCAATGTTGATCCGGCCAAAATGACGTTAGGTCAGCGGTCGGATATTGCCTCTCAGGAGGCTGTGCGAGCTCGTTTAGGATTGGACAAACCTTGGTATGGTCGAATGGCTATGTACGTAGGCCAGCTCAGTCCGATAGGGGTGCATCCTAATGATGCCGCAACGCGAGAGGAGTTGGGGGGTGTGGCGCTTCTCAGTTTGGGCGATCAGGTGGTGTTGCTAAAGTGGCCCTATTTGGGGCGTTCGTTCCAGTCAGACAGGCGCGTAGGGGCTATGTTACTGCAGGCCATAAGCAATACGCTTATTTTGTCTTTGGCCGCCTTGACCATTGCATTACTGTTGGGTTTATCGCTCGGTATGTTGGCGGCTCTTCGGTCCGGCTCGTGGGTAGACCGTTTATTGGTGTCCCTGGCAGCATTGGGGGTCTCAATCCCTTCTTATTTCTCCGCCATAGTATTAAGCTTTGTCTTGGGATATGTCTACCATGCCTACACCGGATTGAATATGATTGGATCATTGTACGACCTGGAGGGCCATATCGTTTGGCAAAACCTAATTCTGCCGGCATTGGCCTTGGGTATCCGGCCGGTAGCTGTTATCACACAACTTACGCGCAGCACCATGCTGGATGTGTTGGAACAAGACTACATGCGTACGGCTAAGGCGAAAGGGCTTTCTCCAACGGTCGTTATAGTACAGCACGGCCTGCGCAATGCCGTAAATCCTGTCATCACCGCTGTCTCAGGTTGGTTAGCTTCGCTATTGGCGGGTGCTTATTTCGTTGAGGTGATCTTCAATTTTAAGGGATTGGGCTATATGACGATCAAGGCCATTGAGACCTACGATTTTCCTGTCATTATGGGGTCTGTTTTACTGGGAGCCACCCTATTTGTGCTCATCAATATCCTGGTGGATGTATTATACGCCCTGTTTGATCCAAAGATCAAAATGGCCGGTTAATGGAACAACCTATCTTTTTGATCGGTATGATGGGCGCAGGTAAAAGCCATATCGGACAACGGTTAGCCACCCGATTATCGGTACCCTTTATCGATACAGATACAGAAATTGAGAAATTGGCGGGACAGTCCATCCCACAGGTATTTCGAGAAGAAGGAGAGGCCTCTTTTCGTGAATGGGAGAGAAAATGGGTTACATCATGGCAGGCAGTGCCAGCCGTGGTTAGTACCGGGGGGGGATTACCTACCCACCATCAGTTGATGCGTCAATTGAAAGCTTTGGGTATAGTTATTTACCTAAGCATTGATGCACCATTGGCTGAAGACCGGCTCACTGGCTCCAACCGGCCCTTGTGGAAAGGGAAAGAAGCATGGGCAGCATTGCTGCAAGAACGGGAAACCATTTATCGACAGGCTCATTACACTTTGGATGCGGCCAGGGCAGAAGAAGAC
>CAJXXO010000321.1 GCA_913062655.1 uncultured Bacteroidota bacterium
ATAATTCTTGATGTTTAAACAATTAGTAGTGTTTTAAAGCAAGTTTGCAAGGTAACAACTTAACCTAATAGATGGCAGCCGGTAAATAAAATATAGCGGCAGTTAATTTCAGTAACTTTGCTTACCTAGCAATTTACCTATCCTTGTCATTAGCACCCAACAAACGCTTTGGTCAACACTTTTTGCGCGATCAGCAAATCATCAATCGCATTGCCGGTGCCATTATAGCATTGGACGATAAGGCAGACCAATTGTTAGAGGTGGGGCCGGGCGAGGGCGTTATGACCGTGCCACTGCTTGGCCACTTTGGCCAAAGGTACCATGCCGCTGAAATTGATACCCGCTTGCAACAGCACTTGTTAGACAGCCTACCGCTGCAACCATCGCAGTTGTTAAAGGGCGATTTTCTGAAAATGGATATGGCCAATTATTTTAAAGGAAGCCTGCTGCTGGTGGGTAATTTCCCCTACAACATTTCCTCCCAGATCGTATTTAAGATCATTGAGGATCGTGTGCGTGTCGAATCGATGGTGGGTATGTTTCAGAAGGAAGTGGCAGAACGGGTACTGCAAGAAATCGATGCCAGCGATCTGTGGTCAGATCCAATCGTGACAGAGATCTCACCGCTGGAGAACTACTACGTAGCCGAAGAATACCACCAACAGTACTACGAAAACAACAGCAGCCAACCGTATTGCTCTGTGGTGATTGCTCCGAAGTTGAAGAAGATGCGAAGTGAGTTTAAGGATTGGTTGAAGGAGTAGTGAGTAGAGAGTAGAGAGTAGAGAGTAGAGAGTAGAGAAAAGTAAATATTCTTGCTGACTCACATTCTAAACATGTATACTTTTTCGCGATTTCTATACATGTCGGATGAAACGTGTATAGTTTCTATGGATTTCTCTGTAGCTAAAAACAACTTCAAAAGGTAACGTCATTGCGATGAGCGAGGAACGAGTGAAGTGGCAATCTCGCGAATGGAATACCCAACAATCTATCGTCATGCTGATGGTCCGCCTCAGGCGGAGAATCATCTCCTTTGTCTTTGATTAGAGCAGATCCTTCTCTCCACCTTGCTGCGATCAGTATGACGGACTCGGGATTAGGTTTCTTATGATGTAACTACTACCCTTGACGAGACTGCCGCGTCATTCATGCGCCTCAGGCGCACTCATTCCTCGCAGTGACGAATTCTATTAGAGGATCAGGATAACGATAGCTTGGTAAGGGCTGAATACAGGTTGTTCAACTCCCAACACTTTAAGGACCTGCGGACTTCCCTTCTCCACCTCAGGTGGATTCGGAAAGCAAAGCACCTAAAGGTTGGAGAAACCTTGAACCTGCAACTTGCAACATTGAACTTTGAACATTGAACGCTGAACGCTGAACACTGAACTTTGAACTTCCAACTACCTCCCCACCTCATACCGAATAGTCGTCAACGCCACATCGAGGCGCTTGCGGGCTTTGTTGCGAGGGGTTAAGGTGATAGTTGCCGAAGGATAACGCAGCACCAATTGGTGGTCTCCGCTGAGGGCATCTAGCGTGGCCGGAGTATCCCAGATGCCACTCAACCGACTCTGCCATTGGTTGCCTTCCCGCTCCAGGTAGAGGAGTGACAGGCTATCGCTGGGCAAAGTGGTACTGGATTGAAGGGCAAAGGTCTCCGGGGTGCCTTTTATGGTTTTATCTTCCAGGGTCGCATTTATAGTCAACCGCAGGGAGTCGGTATCCTTAGGCTGGAAAAAGGTAAAATCTACCTCTACCTTGCCCGTCTCACCTTTGTAGATGAGTGGTTTGATAAAGTACACCATGCCTTCCGGTGTCAGTCGCTTCAGCATAATGTTCTTGGTCGACTGTGCAGAGGCAGCAGCGGTGATCAACAAGGCAAAGATGAGCGGAATCAGTCGCATAGTTCGATAAAATTGGGATAGGGACGAGACTGCAAAAAGGATTCCAATTGCGATTGACTTTCAAAGAAGGCATCCATCTGCAGGAGGTGGTCAACTCGTTGCTGCGGCAGAAACACCGTGATCCGTTGCACTCCGGATTGTTGCCAGACATACTGAGTTGCCTGTTCCAGCACATTTTCTTTCTGCCACACCGTATCGGCTCGATCCAACAATTGTTGTGTGATGTCCCGTTCGGTGCCCTTGTCATGCAGGGTGACGTACCATTGCTCCTGTCCATTATCCAATATGGCGTGCATGTAGTGGCCACTGGAGTCGGTGAGAATGAGTCGTTGGTAGACCTGGTACTCTGCTTCGGTGGCATTGCGCTTGTCAAATGCCGTATCGGTCAGGCAATAGTCCAATCCCACCCGGTTGGCCTCCACCTCACTAGAACCGCAGGCGGCAAGCAGGAATAAAAAAAGAAACCCGAACCAAAGGCCGGGTTTCTGTAGAAGTTGTGATTGTCGATTACTCACCGTACACCATTACTTCCCAAGTGGCAAAAATGCCGAGAATGCTCTTGGAGTTGTAGTCTACGTGGCTGATACGGGTGATACCGGCTTGCTTGGCAGCAGTGTTGATGCTGGCATCACCAGTAGCGATCAGACCCAGGATAGAGGTGGCCTTGCCCGTACCTACTTTCGTGCCCAGGTCATTGTCCGTAGCTGCCAAAGGGGCTTGCACATCCGTGTAGATGGTGCCCAATACAGGAGCACCGGCAAAAGCACCACAGCTAGCCAATGTAATGGTCAAAATACCGGCCATCAAAAATCTTTTCATTTGCTTCATGCGTGTTAAGTTTTGGTTTGAGGAATCGTTGTAAGAGATACGAATTTACCAATATTTACCTTGTTCAAGTGAATGAAATGATTGATTTGTCGACTTGCAACAGCCAATGGGCTGATTCAGTGAGTATTTGATATCAGGATAAACCAAACGCTTCCCGGAAGGTCTCCAATTCAGATAGGATGGTGCGCTCCGGTAGCGGTAAATACTTCGTGATGGCTACCGGGGTGGCGACTTGTAATTCGCGCATCTGCAAGTGCTGATTGATGTACAGCCGCTCTAGTGAAGGATAAAGGTCCTTCAATATATCGGCAATATCATTGACCGAAAGGTTGTGTTCCGCCAGGTTGTAGATACCGGTCGGCACCTCATGATGGAGTAGGGCCGCCAGCGTGTGACCCACCTTGTCTACATGCACAAAAGCGCGGTGTTGTTGTCCGCTGCCATTGATCTTGATGCGGCCTTCTGTGTGGGCCAAAAACATAAACCGGTTGATTACCGCATCAAAGCGTACACAAGGGTTGTAGCCATACACATTCCCCCTGCGAATGA
>CAJXXO010000322.1 GCA_913062655.1 uncultured Bacteroidota bacterium
CCAGCTTGCGGCTTCTCGCCTCGGCAGAGCGCTGATTGATGGCCGGGTCATAGGCTACGTGGCTGTCTTCATCGTGTGCCAAGCCGGTAAGGGCATACATACCCTCTTTTTGTCCCGGTATCGGACGCTTGCTCAAGCCCGTCTCAGGGTCCCATTCGTAAGGTCGTACGTTCTCCTTCCAGGGACTTTGGTCGATCGGTGGCGCAAACCAGTCCGACTTGATGTTGGGTCTGGGGAATGGCTGTACACCGGTAGCCAGATTGGCATCGGTCAATACAAAAACAGGGGTACGGAATGACTCGGCCAACTTTCTGGCGAGGATGACAAAATGGAAGCACTCTTCAATGGAAGAGGGGGCCAGAATCACCTTTGGTGCATCGCCCGGATCGCCATACAACACGGCCAACAGGTCGCCTTGCTCTACCTTGGTAGGCAAGCCGGTGGAGGGCCCACCACGCTGCACATCGATAATCACCAGTGGCACCTCAGCCATTACAGCTAAACCAATAAACTCTGTCTTCAAGGCCAGCCCAGGACCAGAGGTAATGGTTACAGCCGTTTTCCCTGCGTAGGAAGAGCCAATGGCAAATCCAATTGCGGCAATCTCATCTTCGGCCTGATGCACCAGACCGCCAGCCGACTCGATGGACTCTGCCAAATGGTGAGATGCTGACGTAGCCGGAGTAATCGGATACATGGAGCACACTTCAATACCTGCCGCCATCACGCCAAAGCTGATGGCTTCATTACCATTCATCACTACCTTTTCTACGCCATCATCCACAGCCGGAATACTGTACTGGAAGTCCAGGTTTTGCCGGGCCCAGGCATAGCCGGCTTGCATGAGGTCAATATTGGCCTGAATGATCTTATCCGTCTTCTTCTGGAAAATACTGGCGATCTGCTGCTCGGCCAACTGTGCATCGCGATCGTAGAGGTAGCAGAGCATGCCGAGCACCCACATGTTCTTTCCTTTGCGGGCATCCTTCACCACCTTGAGGCACTCTTCCTCCATCGGGATTTCGTACACATCAGCGCCCAACTTGCGGAAATACGCCATCGCTTCGGCATATTCCTCACGAATCGTCTCATCGGCATGGGTGGCCCACTTGTTTTCAATCAGCAATTTGGTACCTGCTTTGTAGGCCGATTGTTCGATACGACCAAAGAGCACCTGTTCATTGAGTGCCACTACGAGATGGGCATGGTCGCCCATATTGGTGATCTTTTCCTCTCCTATGCGCACCCGTATACCGGAAGCTCCGGCACGAGATCGGGCGGGGGGTTGAATCTCAGCGGGGATGATCTCCACGGTCCACACCCCATTCCCCATGCGGGCGGAGATGTTGCCCAAACTTTGGCCACACTTTTGTGCGCCTTCGCCTGAGTCACTAACGATTTCGATAATAGCTTCGGGTATAGGTTGTGCCTTGGTGGCCGTTTCCCGAGTAGCCTGGTCGGTCATCTGTAAGGTATCCACGAGCCTTTATTTAGGGTGGTTGAGGTGATTTATTTGGCAAGTACGCCTTTTTTATGGCTAACTCCGATGATGTAGGTCACTATAGGCAACGATCTTGCTCATCAGTCATACTTCAGTTGAGGCACTGAAATCCGTAGAAATACGGATAACCCGATAGTTCTTTTCGCGGTAGTTTTACCCTCATTATTTTTTGACCCCCCCTTCGAGGCCCGTGATGCAGATTACGGGCTTTTTGCTTCCTACCGGTTGCGCCCGGAAAGCGACTTCCACCCTGCCTTGCATGTGGATACAACAAGTGTTGTAAGCTGAGCGGGCATGCAGCAGCCCATTCCTACGCAGCAGCCTGTTGTGTAAAGACTATGCAGGTTGGGCCAGCGAGCTGTCCATCCATTTTCGCACAATCTGTCGTGCTTCGGGGACATGTGCTATGGTCCAGCTACTCATCTGGTCTTCCAGGTCAAAATTGCGGCCGGGAATATGCAACAGATACGTATCAGGGTGGCAGCCATACAGCAATTCACAAAGAGACAACAGATATTGAGGCGCCATGGCATGGTTGGTAAACTCGATCTGACGGGCATTGGGTTCTACCACCTCCAACTGGCAATGCTCCGCCTCCAGTGAAGCGTCCATAAATAGTACCCGGTCGTGATCGGCCATCAAAGCCACATCTTCCAGGTTCAGTTGAAAATTGTGTTTTATGGTCACCTCTTGCTCCCACCTTTCATGTTGCAAGGCATCTGCGAGCAGATGGGCTACATTATCATCACCCCGGCCAGGGTTTCCATAGGCATATATCAGGTGTTTCATGGGTCTTTGATTTTTTGGTCAAGGATCCGCCCTTGTTGATCTTCCAATGTGATGATCAAGGGCATTTGCCCCAAGGCATGCGTAGCACAGCTCAGACAGGGATCATACGCCCGGATGGCTACTTCCACCGCATTGGTCATGGCTTCACTGATAACGGCATGGCCACTTAGCTGATCTTTGGCTACCAACTCCACCGCTCTGTTCATCGCCTCATTGTTGTGCGTGGTAGATACAATTAGATTTGCCATTTCTATCAGGTCATTATCCCCTACCCGATAGTGGTGAATAAGCGTACCTCTTGGTGCTTCGATGACACCGATGCCCTCCGGTTGCCGCTCCCCTTTTGTCATCCTGTTCTCTTTCACCAGATCGGGGTCTGCCAGCAGGTCTCGCATCACTTCAGCAGCATGCAGCACTTCTATCAAGCGCGCCCAATGCATGTGCATGGAGGAGGGGCTCGGTACGCCTTTGTTGTATTGCATAAAGGCCTCAAAAGCTTCATTGGCCAATGGTGTAGGAATATAGTCAGCCGTATGCATGCGAGCCAGCGGACCTACGCGATACCAGCCCTTATCGGGCCCCAGATGAAGCAGATAGGGAAACTTCATGTAGGTCCACGACTTCACACCTTCAGCAATGTACTGGAGGTAGTCATGATAGTCAACGTCATCCAGTATTCTGTTCCCATCGGCATCTACAGCACGTAATTTACCATGGTACAGGTCCATAGCGCCATCTTCACGTACCAGACTCAACGAAGAAGCTGGGAAAGCAGCCGTTTTATCGATAAGATCGGGGTGGTTTGCATGGTAGTCGACAAAGAAATCTATGGCCCCTTCTGCCCATTGTACCATGTAGTCGATATTCATGGGATCAGGCCCTTTCACAAAACGATCTACCGTAGCTTGATCGAGCACCTTATTGACACCCCCTGGAATGGCGCCTGTGCCATGTATTTTTTTTCCAGCTACCGCTTCGATCAC
>CAJXXO010000323.1 GCA_913062655.1 uncultured Bacteroidota bacterium
TCTTTCGTGAGCCCCCTGCCGTGGCGAAAGCCCTGGCCTATGGCGAAGCCCAATGGGCGACACAGGCCACTATGGCGCCCTTGCCTGACCCGGCCAACCTCACCATTCACTCCGTATCAGCCATTACCCTGCGTACCGGACGGTCAAAGGGGTTTCCAGCCGACTATTTTCCCCTGGCCCCCCACCTCCAAACTGAGACCACCCTCTACGCCCTGCATTACCTGGACCCCAAGGCAGGTACACCCCGACTAGTGGACGCTTTTTTCCGGGTGAATGACCGATGGGTATTCATTCCGCAGCCGTACCAGGCATTTCGGTAATGGTGTTGAGCATAATTATTGCCCATCTATTTCGTATCATGTAAGACAACTATTACCCGAGCGGACATGGCGATGACCCGAATTGGGCCACGAACTTCTTTAAGCGATTCAATAGGTTTAGCGGTATTAGCACCCGATATGACTCGTTTTTTATTTCGGATAGCCTGGTGACCGCTTCAGCTATCAAAGAGGCACCCCACTTTGATGGGTCGGTATTTCGGCACTATTTTACGATTAGCTACAGGGGTAACGGCCGATAGTATCCTATAGGTGGTAAGCTGTATCTTTCCCATCGAAAACCCAACTGGTACATGCGATTATCCCAATACGTAGCGAAAAGAAATGGGGTGCCCTTCGGCTCTAATCGGTCGTTACCCAATATGCTTTATCGGTCGCTGGGGGCAGGCAGTTTTGTACAGTTTTGGCGCTATTGGAACCCGGTTTGGGGGTACTATTTGGGCAAACATGTCTTCAAGCCACTTCGGCAATATGTGCCTGCTTCGTTGGCTGTACTGCTTACTTTTGGGGTAAGCGGATTGGTACATGATGGCGTCATCATGGCCGTACGGCAGGATTTAGCCTTGATCTTCACACCCTGGTTTCTGCTGATGGCGCTTTGGCTGCTGATCAGTGAAGCGATAGGCCTGCGCTACCATGGATCTCCTTGGATCGCCAGAGTAGTCATCAACACATTGACCATCGGGGTGTTTTTCGTGATGGCCTGGATGATGCAGGTGTAGTAGACCATTTCTTAAATCTGTTAAACCCTAACTCAGGTATTATGCAATACGATGTAACCACACCAGCAGCCTACTTAGCAGTCTTGGAAGATGATTGGCGGAAAGAGCAATTGCTGACACTCCGAAGGCTGATCCTTGAACTAGGCCCTGAGCTGAAAGAGAACATCGAGTACAAGATGCTCGCCTTTGGGGATGGGCAAAAAAACCTGTTTCACCTCAATGCCCAACGGCATTATGTAAGCCTGTATGTCGGCAATATTGAGAAAGTGCCTGGCGCCAAAACGCTCCTGGAAGGGCTTAACCTCGGGAAAGGCTGCATCCGCCTCACCAAGAGCAAGGATATTGCGCAAACGGGTTTGCCCACCTTTATCCAACGGGTGATCGACATTCATCGACAAGGTGGGGAGGTCGATTGTTGAGCCCTATTATGAGTAATAATGGCCAGTGTCATATTCAAGTGAGGCGCTACGTGTGAGCGACAGAAAAACAGAAATCGCACTCACAATCTAAAGTCCAACAAGCCCAGACCTACTCTTCTAACAATAGCAAAAGCGAACCCCACTGCTACAGCACAAGTGGTTACAGCTGGCCGATCAACGGAAGATGACCGATACTTTAAAGTCTTTGAATGGATCTTTAATGAAATTGGTCTTTACGGTTTTCTTTCTGGATAAACTGTTATCAAAAGCGCTATAGGACGAAGATGTAGAGTAATAGCTGATGTCGCTTATGCTGCTTATATCATGTGACATATAGATGTTTTCGTAGCTTTTTTCTAATACAACGGGAATATCTACCGCTGTATAATGCTCTTTGTGGGCACCACTGCTGGATGTATTGTCCCAACTATACTCTTTACGCAAAGTGACCGTTTCCACTGATTTACCATCAGCTGATACACGGCCACTTATCGAATACCTTACGCGATTGCCACCAGTCACCTGATAACCACTAAATGACCTACCCGACCAATTAATGCGAAACGCCACATGTGTACCTAGTCCTTCGGTTAGCCTGGGATAAATGTGTGTGTGATAGCGCTTCATGGTATCCGTATAGTTCTCTGTAACCCAACCTGTAGGTTTACCTTCGGTAGAGAAATATCGAGTAAATGACTCTTCCACTTGATAATCAGTCATGGCCCATATCTCCACGGTAACCGAGCGCACATTGCGATCGAATACACTGGCAAATTGATTTCGTTCAGGAGAGGTTTTAAAATCCCACCGCTTGGAGGCATCCATATATCGCACCCCTTTCATCACCGGTACAATTCGCCAGGTGTACCGGGTATCGGGCTCCAGCTCACCATATACGTCATTGATGTATTCCACTTCAAAGTCGTTCACTCTAGTTTTACCAGGACTGTAATCATAGGATCCCTGCTTACAAATCCATACTTCAAAATAAGTGGACTCCTCGGTATTCGGTAACCGCCCTTTCCATTTCAAGGTCAGGTTTTCATAATCTGCTTCCTGAAAGTCCTCTTTGGGATATAACGGTGTGATGTCTGGCATTTGATAGTGTCCTTTCACAAAATCGATTATATCATCTAAGTTGTTGATTTCATCACTTTGCTCAATGTGTGCCACGAGGTTCATCACGCTGGAGGTGGCTACCTCTGTTATTTTGTCTTTGATATACCCTACCGGGTCTACTAATTCCGAGACCTTTTTCATGCTGGCGTCAGCAGCAATATCAGCCAGTATCTTTGATTTCTTTCGGGTAGGATCGTTAAGGTCATCCCAATGAGTTCCCAGGAAATCACCCGCCTGATCATAGTTGCCCTTCAAGTCTTCCAGGCTGGCATCATCGCTATACAATTGCGCAAAGCTTGCCATGGCGCTACCGCAAGTCATAGCAGCTAGCGGTAAGGCTCCACTTGCTATTGTACTGATGCAGGAAACTGCTTCAAGCGCCACGCCACCTCGTTTAATCCAAGTACTGAGCGGGGTCCCTCCGATGTTCAAAATGTTGTCAGGACGGAACGCCATACCATAATCCTGCATATCAGGTGGCTCAGGCTTGTAGGTACGCTGTACAGTAGAATAAGCATACGGCACGTTTCGCTCTACGGATACGATACCCGCAGTATCTTGCCATGCTAATGCCATGGTAGAATCGGTTTGTTGTATCACCTTGGCCACTCCATTGCCTTGTGTGATAGAGGTAGGGTATCCATTATCATCCAAAGTGATGAGCATAGG
>CAJXXO010000324.1 GCA_913062655.1 uncultured Bacteroidota bacterium
ATGACCTGGCACATTCCTATGTCATTGGTGATCGTGAGAGCGATGTGGAGCTGGCTGAAAACCTGGGTGCACAAGCTATTCGAATAGCAAAACAACCGGATAAAAAAGCTGCATTAACCACTCAGGATTGGTCAGCTATCTATCGCTTTTTGAAAGGACAGGATCGTGTGGGGACAGTAACACGCCACACTTCAGAAACACAGATCGAAGTGACCGTGAATTTGGATGGCGGTGAGGCTAAGATTGATACCGGACTGGGCTTTTTCGATCACATGCTGGAGCAATTGTCCAGGCATGGAAAGGTGGGTCTGGAAGTCAGGGTGCAAGGCGACTTACATATTGATGAGCACCATACCATCGAGGATACGGCCCTGGCGCTTGGTCAAGCTTTTGATCAGGCTTTGGGCGCCCGCAAAGGCATTCAACGGTATGGCTTTTTATTGCCGATGGATGATTGTCTGGCGCAAGTGGCCATCGATTTTGGCGGACGGCCTTGGTTGGTGTGGAAGGCGGATTTTCAGCGCGAGAAGGTAGGCGATATGCCTACGGAGATGTTTATGCACTTTTTCAAGTCGTTCAGCGATACCGCCCGCTGCAACCTGAACATCAAAGCCGAAGGCGACAACGAGCACCACAAGATTGAAGCCATCTTTAAAGCCTGGGCACGAGCCATCCGCATGGCGGTACAGCGCACCGATGATGGCAGTTTACCGAGTACAAAAGGGGTGTTATGATCGCGATCTTACAATACAATGCCGGCAACACCCGCTCTGTCCGAAACGCCCTACATCGCCTCGAGGTAGAGCCGGTTATCACGGCCGATCCGGAGCAACTGCGATCGGCTGATAAAGTTATTTTTCCCGGTGTAGGCGAAGCCAGTACGGCCATGACTTACCTGCGGGAGAAAGGATTGGACAAGGTGATTTGTGATTTACAACAACCCTTCCTCGGCATTTGCCTGGGTATGCAGTTGCTGTGCAGCCATTCGGAAGAAGGCGATACCACTACGCTAGGGCTCTTCGAGGCTAAAGTGAAACGCTTTCGCATCGAGGAAAAAGTACCGCACATGGGATGGAACAACTTGATAATGAAAGACCATCCTTTATTTGCAGGGTTGCCTGATCAACCGGATGTCTATTTTGTGCACAGCTACTTTGCGGAGTTGGCACCGGAAACCATCGCCACAGCAACCTACGGCCACGAATTCAGTGCTGCTTTGCACCGCAACAACTTTTATGGCGTCCAGTTTCACCCTGAAAAGTCAGCCCAGGTAGGCGCACAAATCCTCCAAAACTTCCTCGACCTATGATCATTATTCCTGCTATAGACCTGATGGGCGGACAAGGTGTTCGTCTGCAAAAAGGAGATTTCGATACCAAGACCGTGTATGTAGAGAACCCTGCTGCCTTTGCTAGGGAGATCGAGGCAGCCGGATTGACACATCTCCACCTGGTAGATCTGGATGGTGCGAAAAGTGGCCAAGGGCAACACCTCCCACTGGCTGCAGCCATTGCCCGACAAACGGCACTACATGTCGATTTTGGCGGGGGCATCCGCGACACACAGACGTTGGAAAAGGTCTTTGCGGCAGGTATCCCAGCCGTGACGATAGGCAGTATGGCGGTGCATGCGAAAGAACGCGTACTGGATTGGGTACACCATTATGGGGCACACCGATTTATCATTGGATTGGATGTGCGGAACGGGGAGGTGATGACCCACGGCTGGCAGCAAGGCTCGGGTGAGCGGTGGGAGTTGCTGATGGAGTTTTACCTCAAGGCCGGTGTGCAGCGTTTTATGGTTACCGATGTGGCGCGTGATGGTATGTTACAAGGAACAGCCCTCGATTTATATGAAAAAATGTTGACCACCTTTCCCAATATCGAATTGATCGCCAGCGGAGGCGTGGGTGGAATGGACGACCTTCAGCCATTAGCAGGGATTGGCTGTTATGGTGCCATTGTCGGGAAGGCGCTCTATGAAAACCGGGTGACATTGGCTGAATTAGCGGCATTACAAAAGAGGTCGGATGCTTAAAAAACGAATCATACCCTGTCTCGACATTAAGGACGGTCGCACTGTAAAGGGCGTCAACTTTGTAGAATTGCGCGATGCCGGAGACCCGGTGGCGCTGGCCAAGGCTTACGAAGAGCAAGGGGCCGATGAATTGGTCTTTCTAGACATCACCGCTACAGTGGAGGCCCGGCAGACATTGGTGGAGCTGGTGGAGCGTATTAGTGCAGAATTGTCCATTCCTTTTACAGTGGGTGGGGGCATTCGTTCGGCACAAGATGTGGAGGCTCTGCTGCGTGCCGGTGCCGATAAGATCAGCATCAATTCCGCTGCGGTGAAAGAACCGGAGTTGATCAATACCCTGTCCCGGGCTTTCGGCAACCAATGCATCGTGATGGCCATCGATACCAATTGGATCGATAACGAGTGGCGTGTGGTGGTGCATGGCGGTCGTACTCCAACAGATAAGCGCACAATGGATTGGTGCCGGGAAGTAGAGGACCGAGGCGCAGGCGAGATCCTGCTCACTTCCATGCAACATGACGGGACCAAGCAGGGCTTTGCCGTTGAGTTAACGCGTCAAGTGGCCGATCGGGTGACGATTCCCGTTATCGCTTCCGGTGGAGCCGGGGCTGCGGAGCATTTTGTGCCCATTTTCACTGAAGGCCAGGCTGATGCTGCTTTGGCGGCTAGTATTTTTCACTTTGGGGAGATCCCCATTCCAGCGCTGAAAGCCTATTTACAAACCCAAAACATTCCTGTACGATGACCATCGATTTTGCAAAAGGCAACGGCCTCGTGCCGGTAATTATCCAGCACTTCGCCACACAGCGGGTGCTCATGCTAGGTTATATGAATGAGGAAGCCTATACCGCTACCCAAGAAAGCGGTAAGGTCACCTTTTACAGTCGGAGCAAGCAGCGCCTGTGGACCAAAGGGGAGACATCCGGCCACTTTCTGCATGTCAAAACCATGCTGGTGGATTGCGACAACGATACCCTGTTGATCAAAGCCGACCCGCAGGGCCCGGTATGCCATACAGGCAATGATACCTGCTTTGCCGAGACCGATGCAACCGGCTTTCTGCAATCATTGGAGCAAGTGATCCAGGACCGGAAAGATAACCCAGTGGAAGGCTCGTACACCAATCACCTGTTGGAGAAAGGCATTTCGAAGATCGCACAGAAAGTAGGGGAAGAAGGGACCGAAGTAGTGGTAGCCGCCCTGGCCGAAACCAACGA
>CAJXXO010000325.1 GCA_913062655.1 uncultured Bacteroidota bacterium
ATCCTGCGGGGTCGAATTGCACCACTCGGCCAGGGTGTACTTGAGGCCTGCCGCATTCATTTCGCCTGTATGCACCTTATGCATCGCTTCGTGAAACGACCAGGCATAGGTTGCATCGAAGGCATGATCGTGTAGGTCGCGGGCATTCCATTCGGCCAGCATCCAGACCGGTTTGATCGAATCGAGTTGTACGCGGACACCATTCCAAAAGTCGCGCGGTACAAAGCCCGCCACATCACACCGATAGCCGTCAATGTCAAATTCTTCTACCCAATATCTCATGGCATCCGCCATTGCCTTCTGTACCCCTGCTGCTTCGTAATTCAGCGCTATGACGTCTGACCAATCGCTGCCCAGGGGCGGGACAAACTGCCCTTCCGGGTTCTGTTGGTACCACTCCGGGTGTTGGGTCGCCCAGGGGTGGTCCCAGGCCGTATGGTTGGCAACCCAGTCGAGTATAACATGCATGCCCTGCGCATGGATGGAGTCTACCAACTGCTGAAAGTCGGCTGCAGTCCCAAATTCAGGATTGATGGACTGGTAGTCTTTGATCGAGTAGTAACTCCCCAGTGTTCCTTTTCTGTTTTTCTCTCCGATAGGTTGTATCGGCATTAGCCAGATGATATCTACCCCCAATTCTCGCAATCGATTTAGGTGGGGGAGTAGCGCCTGGAAAGTGCCTTCTGGGGTGTATTGGCGCACATTCAACTCATACACCACCGCATCCTTGCTCCATTCGGGATGCACACGTTCGGGCCATGGGGGTAGGGCTTTGTTTCCGGTTTGGGGGGAACACTGAGCAAGAAGGATAGCAACGAATAGAAGAAAACTGACCCGCATAATGGATGATTTACAGAAAAAGCGCCCGGTGAATGCCGGACGCTTGTAAGTTAGCAAAGATCAAATATGGCTTGAAGCGATATGCTATGTCATAAACCACACAGCATTGGCCCATATTAGTGACTATTTCGAAGCGAGTTTGTCGTACTCATCTTTAGCCATTAATTTGAGGTTAGCGAAGTCTACCAATTCATTTAGGTTGTACTGCGACCCTTTAAGGGTTACAACAGTACCGGGCTTAAATGGATTGTCTTCTGTATTACTTCCACTGAATACAATTCTTCCATTCAATAGGTTGCCCTCTTTATCATAGCATGCTCCGTAGGTATAAAATTCATATACCTTACCACCATATTTAGACTTGGGTTCTTCGGCAAACTCAATGTCCATCTCAAGTTCCAATTTGCAATATTCAGCTCCGACAACTCTCACCTCTTTTACAGTGTAACCTGTATTTCCTATTATTTCATAGGGCAAAGGTTCAAAACTGTGTTCTTCGGCATAGGCTTCCAACTTTTCATCTGCTTCATCTTCCATCTGATCCATCTCCTTGTCATACTTAAAAGCCTTTTCCATGCTTGTGGTATTCTCTAATTTCTCATCTAAGGACTCTAAGTCCTCATAATAAGACTGTGCCATCCCGGGTAAATCACCGAGATATTCATTGCTGGCGAACCCGCCACCACCACAAGCGGCAATAAACAACACACCTGCTGCGAGCAGCAGCGTCATTACTAAACGTGTCATAACATAAGATTTTAATGGGGAAATAAATAGAGTCATTGCCAATACGGTTTGCGAGTTGGTGGGCGGATCAAACCGACAGCTAACCTATTTAAATTGATACCAAAAAAGTATGATATGTATCAACCTGATGACTGACTTAAATCAACAGAAAAACCAAAAGAAAAGAAGGAAGGGGGAGGGGTGCGTCTACCGCTTTTTGCGCTGGCCCGACCGGCCTTTTTGGCGCCCTCGGCCACCTTTCCCCGGTGGCCTTCCTTTTGGATTCCAGGTTGGGCTGTCGCCCAGTTCTGGCGGGATTGGCAGCTTGGTCACTTCCCGCTCTATGAGCCTCTCAATTCGCGAAAAGCGATACATATCGTCCGGGCTAATGAGCGTTAGCGCTACCCCCGTGGCTTTGGCGCGTGCCGTGCGGCCCACCCGGTGTACATAGTCTTCTGCATCTTGCGGACAGTCGTAATTCACCACCAGGTCTATGTCTTTGATATCGATACCCCGGCTCAGTACATCGGTGGCCACCAGTACCCGTGTCTGCTTCGACTTGAACTTCATCAGCACATTTTCCCGCTCTTTCTGGTCCAGATCGGAAGAAATACCGGCCACCGTATAGCCTTTATCTTTCAGGGCCCGTACAATGTCAAAGACCTTGGATTTGGTAGAGGTGAAAATCAGGATCGATTCGTAGTTGGGCTTATCATTGATCAGGTAATCCAGGGTTGCATTTTTCTTCTCCGGGTAGGTGAGATAGGCGGCTTGCAGCACCCCCTCAGCCGGTTTACTCAATGCCAGTGATATCTCTTCCGGTTGGTATTGGATATCCTTACACAGTTGGCGGATCTTGGGGGGCATGGTAGCACTGAAGAGGAGTGTTTGACGCTTTTTGGGGAGAAAGGTGATGATCTTCTTGATGTCATCCACAAACCCCATATCCAGCATTCGGTCGGCTTCGTCCAGCACCAGGTGTTGGATTTTGTCAAACTTCACGTACCCCATATTGAGGTGTGATATGAGTTTACCTGGCGTAGCCACTACGATATCCGCACCTTGCATAAGCGCCTTGCGCTGTTGTTCGTGCTCGTGCTGATCGGCACCACCGTACACGGCAATGGAGGTAAGCGGCACGAAATAGGTGAAACCCTGGATCTGCTGATCGATCTGCAAGGCCAGTTCGCGCGTAGGTACAATGATCAGGGTACGGGTTACCCCCTCCTCATGCGCATCCACCATTTCATCTACCAGGGGCAACACAAAAGCAGCCGTTTTTCCGGTACCGGTCTGTGCGCAGGCGATCAAGTCTCTGCCGTCTTGTATAATGGGTATGGCTTGTTCCTGAATAGGGGTGGCTTCCTCAAAGCGCATGTAGTCGAGCGCTTCCAATAGGTTATCATGTAAATTCAACTCTTCAAAGGTCATGTACCGCGTGCATTTGGTAATAAAGGTAGCTGATGGCCGGGGAATTCCCGAACGACTCCGTGTTTTCCCGAATTAGGCTACCCATCTAAGCATCATGATAATGGTTGAGTAAAAGTACTTTTCAGCTCTTAATGGGAAAAGTTGATCAATATCGATTCAGACAACTACTTGGGAGTTGCCTTGCCCATTGGAGCGTGGTTGACCGGCCTAGGGCTTCGTATGCGGGGACCCACTTGCTGAAGATGTCGCCCGAAA
>CAJXXO010000326.1 GCA_913062655.1 uncultured Bacteroidota bacterium
CAAATAAAGTTGTAAAGGCCCAGACCACGGAGGAAGGACACAGTAACCTATTCTAGTGGGAAACACTTTGAGTGCGACCCTTTATCCACTTGAATAGCTCCATCGATAGCAGCATTGGAATAGCCAGTACCAGTATCTGTCCCCATTCATGTAAGGTGATGGGCTCCACCCGCAGGATATTTTGCATAAAGGGCACATTCATGCTCAGGATATGGATCAATTGCGCTACCAGCACCCCGATAACCAGAATCCAGTTGCGATGTAGTGGTATTCTAAATACTGAAATCCGCTCCGACCGGCAATTGAAGGCGTGGAAGTTTTGCATAAAGACCATCAGGAGCAAGATCATATTTCGGGCGTGCAACTCCGTCATATCGGTATAGTGATTCAGGGCGTACCAAAGGCCGAAAACGATAGCACCCATGGTCAGGCCGGCCACTGCCATTTGTTGCAGCATCAGGGGATTGAAAATGCCTTCCCTGGTGGAGCGGGGTTGGCGCTGCATGGCACCCGGTTCACCGCCCTCAAAAGCGAGTGCCACATCCTGAATGCCATTGGTGACCAGGTTGAGCCAAAGCAACTGTACGGGCAACAAGGGGAGGGGCAACCCCACCATCACCGACATCAGAAAGAGAAAAATCTCAGCCGCTCCGGTGGAAATAAGGAGGAAGATCACCTTGCGTACATTATCGTAGGCAAAGCGCCCTTCTTCCACCCCGTTTACAATGGAAGAAAAGTTGTCGTCAATCACGATCATGGAGCTGACCTCTTTGGCTACATCTGTGCCGGAGCCCATGGCCACGCCCATGTTGGCCCGCTTGAGGGCCGGAGCATCGTTTACCCCATCACCAGTTACGGCCACAAATTCACCACTCTTGATCAGTACATCTACAATGTCCAACTTTTGATCGGGTGATACGCGGGCAAAGACGGCTGCGCTTTGTACCAGTTTCAAATAGGCAGGATTGTCGGTGTCGCCTATGGCCCTGAGCTGATGGCCGGTAACGACCTCAGTGCGATGGTCCATCAATCCCAGTTCTTCTGCGATCGTTTTGGCCGTTTCCGGATGATCACCGGTAATCATGATTACATCAATGCCGGCCTGTTTGCACTTCGCCACCGAGCGCTTTGCTTCTGCCCTTAATGGGTCAATAAAACTGACGAGGCCATAAAAAGTCAGGCCTTCCAGGGCTTCCTCATCCAGTTTATCGGGTGGTCTGTTGCAGGTTTTACCGGCAAAGGCCAATACGCGAAATCCTTGCCTGGCCAACTGATCTGCCTGCTGCAATATGCGCTGCTTATCGATAGTTTGTGTGCCTGCTGCTAAGGCTACCTTATCACAAAAGTCAACGATGGTTTCCGTAGCCCCCTTGGCTACCAGGTAGGGCCCGTCACCTTCGTGGTATACCGTGGCGGCAAATTTCTTCTCGGATTCATAGGGAATGGCGTCTAAAATGGGACGTTGCTCCTGTAGTTGCTCCGGAGGCAAGTCCAGCTTGTAGCTTAGCCCCAACAGGGCCACATCCATCGCATCTCCCTGGTGCTTCCAGCCTTCCGCGGTTGGCTGTAAACTAGCTTCGTTGGCCATTACACCTATCGTGTTGACGAGTTGCAGTTGTGGGTGTTCCGCCAGGTTGACCTTTTGGCCGTGAACAGCATCCTGGTGCACCTCACCTTCGCCATTGTAGCCTTGCCCTGAAACATAGTACGCCTGTCCATCGGGTAAGTGGACCTGCCGAACCGTTTGTTCGTTTACCGTGAGGGTACCGGTCTTGTCACTGGCAATAACGGTACAACTGCCAAGGCTCTCCACTGCCGCCAGCCTGCGGACAATTACCTGTCTTTTCGCCATCCGTCTGCTGGCAATCGATAGGGCCACCGTAAGGGCTACAGGCAGTCCTTCCGGAATGGCCGACACCGCCAGCGCCACCACGAAGAAAAAGACTGAGGCCATGTCCATGCCATTGAGGCGAAGAATGATGGCCAGGATGACACTCAACACAAGGATGAAGATGCTGATGCGCTTGGTGAAGAGCTCCATCCGCCTAACTAGGGGCGGCTTGGCAGAGGTAGCCCCCTCCACATCTTGTGCAATTTGGCCCACCTGTGTCTGCAATCCGGTGGCTACTACCACACCCATGGCCCGGCCAGACAACACCATGGCGCCTGCAAAAGCGATATTGCTCCGCTCGCTAATGGCTGTATCGACCGGTAATACCCCCGTCTCCTTGTAAACCGCCACCGACTCTCCCGTAAGAAAGCTTTCGTCAACGGTAAGATTGGCCGTCTCCAATAACCGCATGTCTGCCGGGACCTTTAGCCCTGTTTCGATAAAAACAATGTCGCCTGGCACCAGTTGCTCAGCATCCAGTTGCTGTTTCTTATTGTCACGCCTGACCAGGGCCCTGATTTTTAATAAGCTTTTGAGGCTCTGTGCACTGCGCTCTGCATTAAACTCCTGATAGGTGCCTAAGCCGCTATTGATTATGATGACGAGTACAATGAAAACAGCGTCCTTGCTTTCTCCAATGGCTAAGGAGGCGATCGCTGCAGCGATGAGAATAAAGATCAGTGGGTTGATGAGCTGGTGGAGGATGATTTGCCATAAGGTAATCGTCTTTCCCTCCGGTAATCGATTGTACCCATATTGCGCTAAGCGCTCCTGCGCTACTTTGTTAGCTAGTCCATCTGTTGAACCCTGCAGTTGTTGCAGCACCTCATCCGAATGCAGAGCATGCCAATTCCGATCGGACATACCAATGGCTTAGTTGGGTTTGAGACAATTGCTGATAGAATAGCCTTGAAAATAAATCAGGCCCCTGACTTATTAAAACACTGTCCCAAGTATTCTCGCTATTGGCCGGCCCGAGGTGAGGTGCGGCCAACTACGCATTTTGTCAGGCTACTTGTACTTTCGGCCTTATGCGTTGAGCCGCCTTTTGTTTTCGTCCCCACCAAACCAAAAAACCGGTGACCGGTAAGCTGGCCACTACGAGGCTGACGAAGAAGAGAAGGACCTTACCGGCCAGGCCTCCAATAGCACCCACATGGATATCATAATTCATCCGAATGACGAGATCGGAAAAACCGGCTTCCTTATACCGGCCATACACACTTGGCGTATTGATCTCTTCTAAAGTGTATTGGTCATAAAAGCGATAATCAGAACGGTAGTATACACCCCGGTCGTAGGTGATTTCTACATAGATACTGGCCTCCTCTGAATGTGGGTAATGAAACTCAAGCTG
>CAJXXO010000327.1 GCA_913062655.1 uncultured Bacteroidota bacterium
CTCTGATGAATTGTTGTCCGTTGGATAGGCTGAGCTGTGCTGACCCACCATACAGGTGGTTTATACTGCGGTAAAAAGTGGTTAATTCGGCCTTGATGCCAGCGCTTGTAGGAACCCCTTCCGGTATAATATTGATAACGCCTGCCATGGCATCAGAACCATAAATCAAAGAGGCAGGCCCTTTGATCACCTCTACTCGATCTACGGCATATTGGTCGATCTCCAGCCCGTGGTCAGCGCCCCATTGCTGGCCTTCTTGCTTGATGCCATTCTTATTCACCATCACCCTATTGGAAGACAAGCCTCTGATGACCGGTTTACCAATACCGGTACCGGTGTTGATAGCCGTAAGTCCGGGAATTTGACTTAATGTAGTGGCAAAGTTGTCGGTCACTTGCTCTATCAATTGCTCTTTGTCCACCACTGCTATCGACAAGGGCCGGTCCTGCAATCCCGATCGAAGGAGGTCTTCTTCTACTTTTACGGCTTGTAGTTTTATCGAGGTGCGAGACAGCGACAAGTTGAATGAAGCTATCGAGGTCTGCAGATCGATGGTCTGCTCTACCGGCCGATAGCCAAGTAATGTAAAGTGCACATGGTAGAAACCCGGTCGCAGGGAAGAGAAGGAAAATGAGCCTGCTTCATCTGTTACGGTGTACTGATGCAGTTCGTGCACCTCCACCACTACACCAGCCAGTGGATCCCCCGTACTGGCATCGGTGATGGTGCCAGAAAACCCCACCGTGGACGGTTGTGCCAGTACAAGCTGGGAAATCGCCCCTAAAAAAAATAGTATCCAACAATATCGCATGGCCTAATGAAGAAGCAAAG
The DNA here is from genome assembly GCA_913062655.1 of uncultured Bacteroidota bacterium. Classification (GTDB taxonomy): domain Bacteria; phylum Bacteroidota; class Bacteroidia; order Chitinophagales; family S012-47; genus CAJXXO01. The sequence goes on from CAJXXO010000327.1 coordinate 832, forward strand.
CTACTTACAATGGTTCAGTTCAGGGAGACAGGGGATTTCTTTTAGCATTTTTTTGGGTTTTCCTTCAAGAAGGAGGTTTGGAATTGTTTAATTTTGCTCTCCGATCAAAAATGGTGGCTATAGCTCAGCAGGTTAGAGCGCTGGATTGTGGTTCCAGAGGTCGCCGGTTCAAATCCGGTTAGCCACCCCAGAAAAAGGAAGCCTTGCCTAGCAGCAGGGCTTTTTTTATGCGCGTTTGCGCTACCTTTGTACCGTTATTGACATACCTTGTTTGACAGCTTTTTTTCAGCATTTGACCGGCTTGGTGAGCGCGGCTATGCGATTATCGATGGGTTTCTATCCCCGGATCAGATAGAGCAGCTATTGCAGCGATTCGATGTTTTGGCGGCTGCCGGAGCATTTGATAAAGCGGGCATTGGCAAGCTGCAGCACCACAATGTGGACCGCGCTATTCGTGGCGACTATATCCACTGGGTGGAGCCCACGCTGCACAGCCAACCGCAGCCAGAAGAAAAGCTGGTGGATACAATTCGTGCTTTACGAGAATGGCTGAATCGTCACTATTTTTTGGCACTGAAGGATGAAGAACTGCATCTGGCCTATTATCCGCCCGGTACTTTTTACAAACGCCATACAGATCAATTTAAGCAGCAACAGCACCGGGTATTGTCTGTAGTCTTGTACCTGAATCGGGGTTGGCAACCAGAGCATGGAGGGGCCTTGCGGCTTTACCTTCCCGGAGAAGGTACGATTGAAGTGGAGCCCCTGGCCGGTCGCCTGTTGGTCTTCCGTAGTCACCTGGAGCATGAGGTGCTGCCCACGCAGGTGGATCGGTTCAGCTTTACCGGTTGGTTGTTGGACCAGGAATTAGGTGTTACCTTCTTGTAGTCCGGGTTTTTGGGCTACCACCCGTACAACTTCTGCCGGTCCTTGGTGGTGATCGCCTTCATCTAGTTGAATAGAGGCCTTTTCCAAAAGATGGATCTGCCAACCTTTTAGCAGCGCTTGTAATTCATCTTCATGATAAAGCAAGTCGATCTTTTTTGGTCCGCCCGAAGTATTCCCTAACTGTTCATGGTGGAATACTTCCATCAACAGGGTGCCGCCTGGCCGAAGCGTTTGGTCCATTTGTTGCAGGAAGGGTCCTTGTTGGGCTTTTGGCAGGTGTGCATAGATGAGGGCGACTGCATCAAAGTATTGCGTAGGGTAGGGGTAGCGCGTGATGTCATCAATTTGATAGGTGAGATCCACTTCTTCCTGGCTGGCCAACTGCAAGGCCTTTTTTCTACCGGCTTCACTAAAGTCGATCGCTAATACTTCCCAACCTTGCTTTGCAGCATGAATGGCATTGCGTCCTTCCCCTTCTGCAGGAAGTAATAAACGGCCCGGCTGCCACTGTGACAATTGTGCTGCAAAGAACTGATTTGGGGCTAGGCCGTAAATGTATTCTTCGCGGTTGTATCTGTCGTTCCAAAAATGCTTCATGTGGTAGATTTTATCAGCCCTTATTAACTCCGAGGGCTATCCTTTCGTTCAATCTGAGGGCGCGGAATCAATCGCTTCACCTTGGGCATGCAACGGTGCTTTTGAGGATGGTCGCCCTTTTTCGAACAGTTGAAGAATTGGGGATGTGTGGATGTCAGCCTGACCATTCAGTGACTTTACTGGCTTAGAATGAATCATTTGATGTGAGGGCTAATTCAGCGTAAAAGCCGGATAAGGCAGTCTCTGTTCAACCAGGTATGATCGTTCTACGGTTGTCGCAGACGCCAAGCTTTGGCTTGGTCGGGGTTATCCAGGTCCATGTAAATATTGCTGATATTTTCCTTCAAAGTGGCTGATGGTTTCAGGTGATAGGCTTTTTCCAGGTAGGGCAATGCTAACTTAAAATAGTTATTTTTTTTATTTACAAGTTGCTGCGCCTGTTGTGGGTTGCTATTTTGGACTTCCATAGCCTGTTCTGCTGCTCCTCTACCCAGTCGTGCATAAATAACACCGATATTGAACTGGGCACCATAGAAATTAGAATCAATCCTGGCAGCCTCTTTATAGTATTCCAACGCATCCATTGGGGCCTTTTCTACTGCCAGATTCCCTGCTGTGAAGTAAAGTTGAGCCCGGACCTCGGGAACAGACTTCTCATTTAGTGGTATCGCCCTCTTAGCTGCTTCAAGGGCTTCTTTTCTTTGGTCATTTCTCAAGTAATAATTGACATAGGTCAGCCATAGATCACCATTTTCCGGGTACCACTCTTTGGTAAGTGGAATCAGTGAACCGGCCCGAAGTAAATTACCGTTACTAATGTCTCTTCTTATTATGCGGACAAACAAACCCGCAAATGAATCGTCAAAGTCCTTAAAGCTTTGGTCTCTATTGTTTTGCTGCAGGTAGGCGATTATGT
>CAJXXO010000328.1 GCA_913062655.1 uncultured Bacteroidota bacterium
ATCCAGGCGATGTGCAGCGGCCAGGTAGACATTACCGGGTTTATTGTACTTCTCCTTTAGGAAAAGCTTCCCCATTGCCAGTACATCCCGGTCTCCTGTTTGGTCTCCTTGCGAAAGCCAACCTGATCGTTTATTGATAACCAGCAAGTGGTTGTCTTCGAATAGAATGCGATTGGCGAATGGTACTTCAGTCATGTAACAAATATCTGGAAATCGAACAGAAGCAACAGATTGGCCACTCATAGTTTGTTTTTCCATTTTCCTAATAGATATGTAGTTGATAGCTAGTAGCTAATATTGACAGGAGAGGGTTTCTGCAGTAACTTACCACGGAAGACTCCGTAACAGGAGTATAGAAATACCCTGCTTTGACTAAAATGCTACGTTTGCTTAGCCTATTGTTTCTGTTTACCTACAACAGTGCAGCAGGACAACTATATGAGTTTGATGTCAAAGATCCATCTACCTATACTTACGATTGTGGTACAACTACAGGGGCATATTGGGGCGTAAAGGGCGACTCTTGTGCCCTGACAACCACAGCTACCACCATTAGCTCTGCCTGTCAATCGTCAGGCAATATTACATTGCCTGTAAATGTAAAGATCAACCAGACCGGTCAGCTTTCTTGCTCGGATACAGCTTGGATACATTACACGATTAATGGCGGTACAACCTGGATTCCGCTGGATACCATTGTTGGTTGTGAGCAAACTGCCAATACCAGTTATTGGTATTATCCAGAAATACCCAATAATAGCACCTTCCAATTACGCGTAACTTTTGATAATGGAGCGCCCAATGATTGGTGGCAAATCAAAGATGGCGACATCGTAATCAATGACCCGTGTTTCTTACTGCCGCTTGGTTGGGTAAGTCTGGAAGGACGGGCTGCCTTACTTGATAATGTGCTGACCATTGGTTTTGAATACGCACATGATGAAGTCGATAGTATCGTCATAGAGCGGTCTAAAGATGGTATCGCTTTTGAGCCGATAGATGTAGAGCTGACCACCTTACATACCAACAGCACCTTTTACGAAGCGCGTGATCGCCAACCTTACCTGACTACGTCTTATTACAGGGCTCTCGTGGTTCATGAAGATGGCACGCCATCAAAGAGTGACATTATTGCTATTAACCGACTATTTAATGGGATGAATGATATACTATCCTTTTTTCCTAACCCTACCGTTGATTATGTCTTCTTCCAACCTTTACCCAATAACGTAAGGCAGGCTACTATCCGAATTGTAGATGTTATGGGCCGGCAATTGTTTGAGCTACAGTGGGAGTGGGGTGAACAATGGCTGGGTCGAATAAGCGTGGCGGATTGGCCCGCTGGAGAATATGTGGTGCAGTTGATTACCAATGGCAGAACTGAACAGCGCAAATTGATCATTCCCGGTTGAGCAGGGTATCATACTTTCAGGGTACCAAACTTTCCCTGTAAAATTCCATTTGACTTTCGTCCCAGCCAATCTTCAAGCAAGGTGGCATACACCTGTCGAAAATCAACGCTGTAAGCTACATCTCCCTCTACCAGGTTGTCCAAATCGGGCCCGTCATTGAGTATGCCTGGATTTTTGATGCCGCCTCCGGCCAGCCACACCGGGTTTGCGGCTCCGTGATCAGTACCGCCACTGGCATTCTCTTTTACCCTTCTTCCAAATTCAGAAAAAGTAAGAACCATGGTGTTTTTCCATTCCCCTTTGTCCTTCAAATACCGGTATAAAGCGTCCATTCCCTTTGCATATTGATGGAGCAGGCGCCCATGCAAAAGGTTTTGTCCGGCATGTGTATCGAAGCCGGAGAGGGAAACGTAATAAAACTGGGCTTCCACACCTGCGGTAATCAGTTGGGCCACTTGCTGTAACTGCTTACCGAAATCGGTCATTGGAAACCCTGTCACCCATTGAAAACCGCCTAGTTTTTCTTCCAGGTAAGCTGCGCTTTGTAAGGTGGAAGACCGAACACTGCGGAGATAACTGGCTTCGGTGTGATGGGTGGCCGGAGTATCGGCCCATTGTTGAGTCATCGGAATCTGACTTTGTTTTACCAGTTGGTTGGGATCGGTAAAGGCAAGGCCTTTGTGCTGTTTTCCTTTCAGCGCCAACGGCAGGCTTTCATCCAAGGCTATAGCTTCGTGTGGTTGACCGCTGCAGTAATTGTCCAGGTAGCGGCCTACCCAGCCGGTAGACAAGTAGTCATCGCTGTCGCTGGCCGATTGCCAGATGTCCATCGATCGAAAATGGGACCGGTTGGGGTTGGGGTAGCCGACATTATTGATGATGGTGAGGTACCCCCCTTCATAGATATCGCGAATGGGCTCCATCTTTTGATTCCACGCCAATTCATCATTCAGTGCAATTACCTTACTGCCTGATAAGCCAATACCGGGCCTCGCTTTGTGGTACAAGTCATTTTGGTAGGGAACCACCGTATTCAATCCATCGTTGCCCCCGGCCAATTGAATAATAATGACCCGCTTGCCGCTGAAAGGGGTGTTGCCGGAATCGGCCTGCAGAAACTGGGGTACAAACAGGCTGGCCGATAACAGGCCGCTCTGTTGTAAAAATCGTCTTCTGGAGATGTGGTGCTGCATATCAGATCAATTGTGCTTCGGGTAAGGATAATAAGGATAAGAGGGCGGCTACCTTTGGTGCTTTTCGCTGCCGTATACTTCGTTGTTGTATGGTAGACAGGTCGCTGTCAGGCACGGGCACCCGGAGAAGCCGCTCAGCTTGCTGTGTCAGCCAGGTGGCCAAATCATCATCCGCATCCGCCACTTCAGGATGAAGCTGGATATCTTTTGCCAGTTTGCGATTCCGACCGGTGTAGGCTTGCCAATATTGGAGGGGCAGATTGCTGCGAATCAACAGTGTGCTTCCATCAATCCAATGCCGGCCACCGGGCCACCCGGCCACATTGGGCGGGTAGAATAGCACCTGACCCAACACATGCTGCAGTTGCACCAGGCGTTTTTCATCCTTCCATTGTATTTGTAATAGCCGGCTGTGACGTACAATCATTTCGGCCGGGCTCACGATGAGGCTTCCGTGGTGGGCGGTTTCGAAAAACCAGTCACTGCGAAAGATGGCTTCCATCAGGGCGGAGATATCGTAGTCCTTTTCCCAAAAATGACGGGCCAACTTCTCTACTTCTGCAGGATTGGGATCAGGATGAACAAATGCTTTGCAGATCTTTTCTGTGATGAAATAGGCGGTTCG
>CAJXXO010000329.1 GCA_913062655.1 uncultured Bacteroidota bacterium
CCAACTTTACCATATCTTCCAGTGGTACCGGAACGGCCTATACCGCTGGCAGTGGAATTGACATTACCAACAACACCATCAGCAATACCGCACCCGATCAACCGGTGACCCTTACGGGAGCCGGAGCCACTGCCATTACCGGCACCTACCCCAATTTTGTTATTTCCTCAACGGATAACAATACCACCTACAATGCAGGTACAGGCCTCACGTTGAATGGCCAAACTTTTGCTGCTCAAAACCAAAGTGCCATTTGGAATGCGAATCAACTGCAAGGCCGGCCTTTGAGCAATAGTGGTCCGGGGAATGGTGATCTCTTAAAATGGGATGGCACACAATGGGCTACCGCAACAGATGATACCGGCACCAGTTGGTGGACCTATCAATCGGGTGACCTGTACTTCAACACAGGCAAGGTAGCTATTGGCCGTACCAGTCCAGAAGTAGCGCTACACGTGGCGGCCAATGAAGAAATTGTATTTGGCAATGGACTTTCCGGTGAAGGCAAGAAATGGCTCTTTAGCCCTGCCCATAATGCGGTAAGAAGTGGCGAGCTTACCGCCAGTCAGAAAGACCTATGGGACCCTGACAGCCTGGGCAGCGGCTCCTTTGCCCATGGCACCAACGTTATTGCACGTGGGCCGGGGGCAGTGGCTTTTGGCAGCAATAGCCTGGCTGCCGGAGATTATACATTGGCTTCCGGTAATGATAGTCGAGCCAAGGGGGATTTTTCTGTTGCTCTAGGCGGTGCGGCTTATGCTGATGGCATCAACAGCCTGGCTTCCGGGTTTGAGGTGCTAGCTTCCGGAAAACAGGCTGTGGCCATAGGTCATTTAGATACCGCCAGTGGCGACAATAGCATCGCGATCGGTATGGCCAATGCAGCCACTGGTGATGGTTCAGTTGCGCTGGGAGAAGAAGCGCGCGCTTATGGAAGCGGTGCCGTAGCGATGGGCACTAACGTAAGAGCCCTTGCCAGCGGTGTTGCCATAGGTGATGGTGCCTTTGCTACAGACATCTATTCCATTGCTATTGGTAAAGGATTAACCTCATCGGGTGAGTTTTCTGTAGCTATTGGCGGCAGTCCTACCGCCTCTGGCAACTTTTCCACCTCCATCGGTTTTCTCACCCAGGCTCAAGGCTTTGGATCAATCGCCATGGGCGAGGGCGATACCGCCAGCGGCAACCATAGCGTAGCCATGGGACTCTACAGTGCCGCCACCGATGATGGAGCCGTAGCTATCGGCCGACAGGCGATTTCTCGAGGTGAAGGTGTGGCTATCGGTTCTCAAGCATTGGCACTGAAGGATGGTGATGTAGCCTTAGGGGACGGCAATGAAGCGCGTGGAGGCAAGTCATTTGCAGTAGGTGCCGGCAATATCACCAACGCAGCGGGTTCTGCAGCACTGGGCAGTGGCAATATCGTAAATGGCGTGGCCAGTACAGCGGTAGGCCTGGGCAATACGGTGAATAGCCCGCATGCATTGGCTGCTGGCATTCATTCGGAAGGACTGAATAATGTGTTATTTGAGATTGGCGCTGGCAGTCAGCTTAACCCCGCAACGATCTTCAACGTGATGACCAATGGTGAAGTAGGGATTCAAAATACCAATCCGGATGCGATGCTGCATATAGGTACTACCACCGGAGCCAATTTACAATTGGGTTCTGTAGAACAAATTGCTGATGGAGGAGGATTCACTATTGAGTCCAACAGCTATATTGTACCCGATAATGATGCTGATCATTACTTGGGCACCTCATCATCACGTTGGGATCGGGTGTACAGCGCCAATGGCGTAATCACTACCTCAGATGCCCGGGATAAAAAAGACATTCAACCACTGAACTATGGACTGGAGACTTTGATGCAACTCAAGCCGGTTGTGTATCAATGGAAAGAAAATGTAGATCAGTCTCGGCAAATCGGGCTCATCGCACAGGAACTGCAGCCTATCGTACCGGAGGTAGTAGGCGATACAGAGTTTGTACCCAATGAAGAAACCGGAGAACGACAGGAACAACCCGCTGAAAGATTGGGGGTAAACTACGACCAACTTATTCCCGTACTCATCAAGAGTGTCCAAGAGCAACAAGCCACAATCGAAACGCTGCAAGCTGAAGTAGAAGCGCTGAAGGCGCAATTGGAAGAATAATGACCCCCATTAATAGAAGAAAAGGCCCTGTGTTGGCAGGACCTTTTCTCTTTGTTATCGAATGATAGCCAATTGTCGGGTGAGGCGCTCTCCCTGGTAGCGTATCTCTACCTGGTAAAGGCCGGCTGCCCAATTTTGCACCGATAGTGTCTCAGTACCACGCAATTCCTCCGCCTGGTACATCAATTGACCGGTACTGGTAAAGATGCGCACTTGCACCGTACCCGTCATCTGCGTTGGCCATTGCAGTACCAGTTGGTCTTGTGCAGGATTGGGATAGAGTTGCCAATTGTCGGCCCAGGCCGGCTCTTCAATGCCCGTACAATCTTCCACCTCTACATGAATCGTATCCATGGAGGAACAGCCATCGGTGGTTCCCGTCACCATGATATCCTCGGTCTGCACGGCCGTACGGGTAAGGGTACTACCCTGGTCACCCGTACTCCAACTGTAGGTGGTAGCGCCACTTGCTGTCAGCGTGTAGGGATCGTTCCGACATACCAAAATGGTATCACCCTGATCGATAACAGTTACCGGAACAGGCTTCACCGTTACCGTCACATCCAATGTATCGGCACAAGGCCCCTCTGCAATGATACAGGTATAGGTAGTCGTGGTATTGGGTTCTACGGTTATGGTAGGATTACCCTGGCCGGTGGATGGGGCAGGCGACCAGGTGTAGGTTACGCCTCCGCTTGCCGTCAAGGTCGCTGTCTCACCGGCACAGATGGCCTGGTCAGGGGAAAGGGTGCCCACGAGGTTGTCCGTAAAGTCAACAAAGACACTATCCACTGCTGTACAGTTGTTACCATCAGTCACCGTTACTTGGTAAGTGCCGGAAGCCAGGCCGGTGATGGTGCTTCCTTGTTGTCCATTAGACCAGGCAAAGGTGAAATTGCCGTCCCCTCCAGATGCAGTAGCAGAAGCCGTACCATTGTTGCTGGCGCATGTAGCATTCTGGGAGGAGGTGTTGTTGATGGTAACCGCAGGCAAAGTACCTACAGTAACCTGTGCCGTTTTGGTGCAATTGTTGGCATCGGTAACGGTTACCGTATAGGTGGCTGGGGTCA
>CAJXXO010000330.1 GCA_913062655.1 uncultured Bacteroidota bacterium
AAAAGAAAAGGTAATTGCCGTCGAAAAAGGGAGAGACTTCATCCCCTGGTGTATTGACATTAGGCCCCAGGTTCTCTGGTGAAAAGGGCACGGGATGCTGCACCGCTTCTGCTGCAAATTGACAGTTGCGAAGAATGCCATCAATTTCCCTTCGCTTGCGATCAGATAAGTTGGGGATCTCACCATATCGCGCAAAAGCCGCACCAGCTTCCGCATATCGATCCAGCTCCCAAAGCGCATAACCGTAGGTATAATAAATGCGCAAGTTGTGATTCGGAGCGAGGTGCGTGGCGTTGTCAAACCACTTCACGGCCCGTTCAAACTCTTTTCGCATGTAGTAGAGGTCGGCCAACCGCAGCATGGCATCGACAAATTCCGGCTCGGCATCAAGTGCTTTTTGGAGGGCTTCCTCCACTTTGTCCAGGTCTTGCTGGGCAAAATAGGTGGTACTTTTGTCGTACCATTTTCTGGCTCGTTTATTGGCGTCCTCTACTGTCACTTGCGCTGACAATACATGCGAAAAGAGTAGAAGAGCTCCTAGAACGAAAAGGGCATATCGTATCAAAAGAATCGTTTAGTGGCTAGTAGTCCAACAATCACACCAAAAGTTAAGGCACATCCATATACTTATGCGTTTGCAAGGAGATGCGCCATTGTGGATGTTTTTTTACATAGTCGATTAGTAACGGCAACATTTGCTTTTCCTTGCTCCATTCCGGCTGTAAGAAGAGTTGACAATCGGTACGTACTTGCGCAGCAAAAGATTCGGCCCAGTCAAAGTCGGATTTGTGATAGATAACGACTTTTAATTCATCCGCTTTAGGCAGCACCTCCGGCAGTGGCGATTTGAATTTCTTGGGCGATAGGGTGATCCAATCCCAGTCACCGGACAGTGGATGTGCGCCTGACGTCTCAATATGCGTCCGGATGCCTTTCTCGTGCAATGCGGTCGTCAACGGGCCACAGTCATGCATGAGGGGCTCTCCACCCGTTACTACAGCCATTGCTGCGCCACTTTCCTGTGCCATTTGTGCCATATCATCTATCAGCACATGGGGATGTGCCTCCATCGGCCAGCTTTCTTTCACATCGCACCATACACAACCTACATCGCAGCCACCGAGCCTTAGAAAATACGCTGCGGTACCCGTATGTGCACCTTCCCCCTGAATGGTGTAGAAGTGCTCCATGAGCGGGAGTTGTACCGTATCTGTGGATGGATTGAGCATGTTTTTGACAACAGGGTAATTAAAGTAGCGGTTCATTCAATTTTACTGTATACAACCTAATTGGTTTGTTTTCTAGCCATACAACCTAATCGGTTTGTGTTTATTCTACTGAGATCACTTCCAAGGCCAACCGGGTATCGGTCAAAGTGGGCAATCGCAAGGCATCATTCACCACCGGTATTCGAATGTTTTCCAACTCCCTGATCTTACCGAAGTTGATTTCAATAGCAAAGTCGGTAGGTACGGTGGGTGGCGTCTGTCCAGCTTCCGGGAACAGCTCCAGGTCTCTTGTACGTATCTCATTGCCGCCCCGCTCTACGATGAAAAAGATATCGGGCGGAAACTGCCGTATCTTCTCAAACAAACGAGAGTCGTAGGATTTTAACGCTATTGCCTCTATTGTGCCGCCTTGCCTGGCGTAGGTCAACACACCTGTCCAGCCCTGGAATGACTCTTTACGGTGCAGGGGTACAGGACTGTTGGCGGAGTGAAATCCTGCATAACGCTTCATTGCATTGGTAGGCAAGGTTAACGTAGCCAGTGCTTGTGTGTAGCGGCAAATAATAGTACCATCTATGAGGTTGACCAGTTGATGCGTGGGCAATCCTTCCTCCGGTTGGCTGGTGGTGACCTGTAATAGGTTGCGGGCATTGTCGACAAACTGATGATTTGCGCCTGGCAACGTGATGGCGCTCTGCTCAATCAGTCTGTCTTCCTCGATTCTATAGGTGGTGAATGTCATGGTATCTGGTGCAGAAGGGTGGTGGATGTGCTGCACTTGCAGTACGGCTTCTGTCGGAAGGTCGGTGAGCATGAGCACAAAAGGGGCATACGTCACGTTCGTATGGGAGAGTGTGGTGGCACCATCAGAAAAGCGTTTCAATACCAATTCGGCTGTGGCCGTCTTCCGGTCAATCGTATCATTATTGGTATCCACCAGTTGGCCTTCCTTGGTGGTACCACAGGCGGCAAGCCCTAGCATGAGTGAGGCTACTGCAATCAGGTTACGCATATCTTGCTTTTGCTGCTTGTAAGGTGTTCATTAATAATCCGGTGACCGTCATTGCTCCCACGCCACCCGGCACGGGTGTGATGTAGCTACACTTGGGTGCTACCTCGTCAAATTTTACGTCCCCTTTCAGTACATATCCTTTCTCCGCGCTCTTATCAGGTACACGCGTTATGCCGACATCAATAACGATGGCGCCCTCCTTCACCATGTCGGCTGTTACCATTTCAGGCCGGCCAAGTGCTACGATCAATATATCGGCCCGCAGGGTTTCTTCCTTCAGGTTGGAGGTACGGCTGTGGCACAGGGTTACGGTACAGTTGCCCGGTTCTGCGTTGCGCGACATGAGGACACTCATCGGTCGGCCCACAATGTTGCTTCTGCCTAGCACTACACAATGCTTACCGGAAGTAGAAATATGGTTTCGCTCCAGTAACTGCATAATGCCAAAAGGGGTGGCGGAAATAAAGGCGGGCAAACCCATTACCATACGGCCTACATTCACTGGATGGAATCCATCCACATCCTTGGCCGGGTCAATGGCCTCAATAACCCGATTTACATGGATATGCTTGGGTAGCGGCAGTTGCACAATGAAGCCATCGATGGCATCGTCACTGTTCAGGTCCTTGACAATTTGTAGCAATTCTTCTTCCGTTATCTTGGCATCGCGCCTGATAAGGGTAGATTCGTACCCGATTCTTTCACAGGAGCGCACCTTACTCGCTACGTAAGTTTGGCTGGCCCCATCGTCACCCACCAGCACGGCCGCTAAGTGAGGGACCTTTTTACCGGCCGCTTTTAGCTGTTCTACTTCCTGTTTAAGCTCTTCTTTTATGGTTTTGGCCAACAAGAACTGTCTGCAAAAGATGCAATTCTCAGGGCTCTTGAAAACAACTTTCAGGTACAAATTGCAGAGAAACAAGTTGACATTGCAGAGAAAAATAACACGTGGTCTGAGGCTGGATTATTTCCTACGGTAGA
>CAJXXO010000331.1 GCA_913062655.1 uncultured Bacteroidota bacterium
TGGAGGCCTTTTGTGGTATTCCGGTGGATGGAGTCCATTCGCACGAGCCTTCCTCTGAGTTTGTATATGAGGTGGTACAGGCTTATGGAGGGCCAAAGGTCTTTTACCGTGATTTTTACATCAATTCCGTTTGCCCGCTCGGCTTTTTGAAGCTAAACAGCAAGGGGAAGTGGATCAATTACAACTACTACGACAGCAAGGCGCTGACCCAAGCAATAGAGCCGTTTATCCTACAGACCTTGCGCCAGCAGATCGACTTTGGAGTATATACAGAGAAAGTCTTCTGTATGGGCTCGGGTAAGAATTACAACTACCTAATGGATCTAAATGAAAGAGAAGAATTGTTTGGTGACATCATTCCGCTGGACCATCCGCGCTATATCATTCAATACAAACGGAAATTGATGCCCCAGTATATTGATCGCTGGGTGGAATTGCTGGGGATGGCTGGTGGAAAGAAGTAAGTTCTTATCTTACAAACTATGGCAAAGCCGCAAGTTCGTTTTCAGGATAAAGCCACAAGCAAAGCAGAGCAGGAAAAGGCATTCCTGGCTTTGACACCTTCTGAGCGGTTTATGGCCTTTTTGCGATTGTGCGAATACTATGCTCAATTTGAAACGCAAGCGACATCAGATTTTTCTGACAATTGGGTAATAGAACCGAAGAGAAAATGACATTTGATAAGCTAGTCTGGAGGTTTGTTAAGGCATGTCAGGATTTTGAAGTGAGAGCCTTGTTGGTGGGTGGAGGGGCCGTTAATTTCCACGGTTATCAGCGGCACTCTGCAGATGTCGATTTTTGGATTGATGTATCTGCAGAAAATCTGGAAAACCTTAAAAAAGCATTAAAAAAGATTGATGTAGAAATTGACACCTTCCCTGACTCCGTTAAGCAGCAAAAGCAAAATATTTCGATCAAAATTTCCCCCCTGTTTACTATTGAACTGATCACCCGATTCAATCCTGGCAAAAGCTTTGAGGAAGCCTGGGATGTTGCAGTTTGGGCAACAGTTGAACAAGATGGGAAGGTGGCATCTTACAGGGTGTTGCACCTAGATGATCTTGTTGCCAGCAAGTTACTTTCGGGTCGACCTAAGGATATGTTAGATGTTCAAGAGTTGCAACGTAAACGAAATCAATCGTGACTCACCACTTCCAGGCGCCTCTTGAGAAATTAGTGTCTGATGTATTTCAGTATCACATCAAGGTGCCAGAGGAGGTCAAAGAGGCCTTCTTTCAGGAAGATCATAAACGGGTGGTGGCCACTTTCAATGATAAGGTGAAAAAGCATTGCGCCATCATGCCTGGTGGCAGCTTTTATTACCTGTTGCTCAATAAACAAGAGGTCAAAAAACTTAAGGTACAAGCGGGGGAACCATTACAAGTAACACTCACCCCTGATACTTCACCATTGGGCATGCCGATGCCTGAGGAATTGGAAATTATTCTGGATCAGGATGAAGAAGCAAAGGGCTATTTTGATGCTTTAACTCCGGGCAAGAAGCGGAGCTTACTACACCTGGTGGGCAAAGTAAAAAGTGTCGATAGCCGAGTCAACAAAGCCTTGGCCATTGCGCACCACCTAAAGGAGGTACAGGGAGTACTGGAATACAAACAGCTCAACGCCACGATCAAAGCGTATAACCAACGCCACAAGCTTAAATAGTCAACCCTGCACCGGTTATGTGGGTTAGGGTTACATGAAGAAGAAACCGATACCACCAAAACCCGGTCAGGAAAGTGTCTGGGATTATCCGCGGCCACCCCGGCTTGAGCCGGTAAGCAAGCACCTGGAAGTTTGGGTAGCAGGGGTGCAGCTCGCTAGCACCAACCGGGGCTTTCGGGTGTTGGAGACAAGCCATCCGCCCAATTACTACTTTCCACCTGATGATGTGGCTCTGAAATATTTAACACCTTCTGATAGAATGACCTTTTGCGAATGGAAGGGTAAGGGCCGCTATTATCACATCCAAATCGGTGAGCGACTGATCAATGATGCCGTCTGGTACTACAGTGACCCTAAAGGACACTTTGCACCCATCAAGAATTACCTCTCTTTTTACCCGGCATTAATGGATAAGTGCATAGTGGATGGAGAGATCGCCCGACCACAAGCCGGGGGCTTCTATGGGGGTTGGATCACGGATGATATTGTGGGCCCCTTCAAAGGGGAGCCGGGCACATGGGGTTGGTAATTACGGACTTACCAAATTCAGCGTCAGTTGTACGTAGAAGGTGTTAGCCAGCATATTTTCCATGGCAAATGGCTGTTCCCCGAAGAAGCCACGAAAGAATTCGTTGCCGCCTTCCAGCTCATCTACCTCAAAGGTCCAGTTGTAGCGATAGCCTACTTGTACGCCTAACCAGTTGAAGTTTTTAATGGCACGCTGATAGTCCAAACGGATGCGGAGTTCACCTCTACGGAGTTCAAAAGGATCTACTCCAAAATCGTAGTCATCTCGGTTGTTCAGGCGATAGCTCTGCCCTTCCAATTCGAACCCAAACAGAGCAATGCTGCGCGGGTTAAATGTTCTGCGTAGGTGTCCACGGGCGGGTAACAGCAGCTCTGTGCCCCACTTGCCGTTCCGCGAGGTCCAGTTGAGTAAAAGCACAGGCACATAATTCAGCTCTCCTACGCGATAGGTGCGGCTGGCACCAATCCCCCACATGAAGCGATCGCTCGTCTTCCATCCATAAAGGAGCGCAGCAGAGTATTTCAAGGAGGACAAGGGTTGAATGCTGCTCCAGCCGTAGTCCCCATTCAGGTCGGCAGAGCCTTGGAAGAGGATGAAGTTGGTCTCATTCAACGGCTTGAAGATGGTGGTTCCGAGCCCTGCTGTACGCAGTCCATTATCCGCTAATAGCCGTTGCAGAGGGTGGGTTAAATTGGCGCCATCATCAAAATTGTAGCGCGACTCCATGTAGTTGGCATTCAACTGAATGATGATGCTGTTGCGGGAGATAACCGGCACATTGGCTTGCAGCCGAAGCCCATGCGAAAAAGCGAGTTGCCCCTCTTCCTCCGGGTAGTTTTCTGCCTCCGTTTGAAAGGCGCCTGCGGTTAAAGCAGCAGGGCCTTGTAGCTCGTAGCCGATGGAGATTAGGCGGGATGGGCTAAGGTTCGTAATCTTTGACGTGCAGAATCGCTTTGTACCTTCATCGGCAAAGTCCAGATCGGCATAGATGTCCCAATCTTC
>CAJXXO010000332.1 GCA_913062655.1 uncultured Bacteroidota bacterium
GTAAGATAATCAAGCGCACGGCCAGCCTGCAGCTCACGTCCGACAAAAACCATCGAAGAAGGACCAGAAACATCACCATCATCATCTTTCTCTCCTTCCAGCAAGTAGAAGCAGACATTTGGAACACCCTGCTGTGGATCATCTTGCTCTTTACCGCTGTCAATAGCATAACTAAAAGTTTTATTGGTGAAAGCCGGCAGCGCGATCTCTATTACTATCAACTCGCTCATCCGCAAGCGATCATACTCGCTAAAATCATCTACAACGTGGGTCTTATGCTGGTGATGACGGTGCTGGCTTTGCTGGCCTACACGATAGTTATGGGCTTTCCCGTGGTATACCCGGGGCGGTATTTCCTCACCTTGGTGCTAGGTGCATTGGGTTTTGCAAGCGCCTTTACGATGGTGGCCGGTATCGCCTCTCGAGCTGAAAATAGTGCCGCCCTCATGGCCGTATTGAGCTTCCCAATATTCTTGCCGATGTTGATCCTGTTGATCGGGGTTTCAGCGGCTGGATTTAAGGCCTTTCCACTGTCAACTTTAGTGCGTAACTACGGGTTATTGCTACTGATAAATGGCGTAATAGCAGGCCTTAGCCTGATATTATTTCCGTACCTTTGGCGCGATTAAAAGACGGGTATGCTGAGACAGATGAACAAGCTTTGGTGGAAGTTGCTCGGAGCTGTTTTAGTCTTGTTCTCACTGTCTGCCGGCTTGCTGTTACCAACAGGTCCCGGTATAGTTTCTGCCCTGCCTTCTGTCGCCTTCTCAGGCAATCAGATCGCTCTCGATATCACCGGTTACAACACACATTTTGTTTCCGCTGATGCCTCCACGCAAGTGTGGCTGCGCCACCAAGCTCCAGGGGACACATTGTACCTATGTGCACAATCGTTGCATGCCGAAGGTCAAGACCATCTTGTAGCCCACTTTGCACTACCCCACCCCATGCCAGAAAACCATGCCAACAAGGTGTTCGACTTGGTGGTCAACAACAGTACCGATGGCACCTTTGCACTACTGAACCACCTGACCATCCGAGCTAATGAAAATGATAGCTTAACCCGGAACGTGCCCGTTGACAATTGCCAGGTGGAAGTTAGTAACAACGATCCGGCCTATCTTTCTTTGCCCTATCGTATAGTACTATATGAGACGATCCGAAACCTCTTCTTTCACGTACCTATGTGGTTTGTAATGACGGTCTTGCTGTTGTTCTCTTTTGTTTATTCTATTTACTTTCTGCGGAAGGGGGCGTTCAAACACGATTTCCTGGCAGCAGAGCTAGTCAATGTAGCCTTACTCTTTGGTATACTTGGCTTTGCTACCGGATCACTCTGGGGCCATTACACTTGGGGCAACTTAGGAGATTGGCTGCTGCGCGACACCAAAGTGTTGGGCGCACTGATCGCACTGCTCATGTACCTGGCGTACTTTGTATTGCGTGGTTCACTACAGGAAGAAGAGAAAAGAGCTCGTATAGGTGCCGTGTACAACATTTTTGCTTTTGTCCTATTCATCGTCTTTATTTATGTGTTGCCCCGTATGACAGAGTCACTGCATCCGGGCAGCGGGGGTAACCCAGCATTTAATATTTACGATGTGGATGACAACATGCGCTGGATTTTTTACCCGGCTGTAGTGGGATGGATTTTGATGGGATTGTGGATCACTTCCATTCGGACACGTATGCGCTACATCGATGCCCGATTAAAGGAGTGATATCCACCAATTAAATGCCTATGAAAAAATGGATAATGCTATTGATCTGTTTAACTTTGGTGACCCCTATATGGGCGCAAAGTGCAACAGAAAGGAGCGATTGGATGAGAAGCAATGGCCTGCTGTTCATCGTCATCGGAGTATTGGTGATTATTTTTATCGGGCTGGTGCTCTACCTACTGCTGCTGGATAGAAAGCTGAAGAAACTTGAACAATCCATAAACACTGAAGAACATGAGTAAAAGGACTGGGCAAATGAGCTTTTTCGAAGGCGTACAAGCTTACTTCGATAAAGCCGCCACTTACACCAAGGTTCCCAAGGGCCTTCTGGAGCAGATTAAAGCTTGCAATAGCGTATACCAAATGCGCTTTCCGGTCAAGGTAGGTAATGAATACCATGTAATCGAAGCCTACCGGGTACAACACAGCCACCACCGGGTACCGACAAAAGGGGGTATTCGATACAGCGAAAATGTCGATCAGGACGAGGTAATGGCCCTGGCAGCTTTGATGACCTACAAATGTGCCATCGTTGATGTGCCATTTGGCGGAGCCAAAGGTGGACTAAAGATCAACCCCAAGAATTACTCTGTCAGTCAGTTGCAGCGCATTACCAGACGATATACCGCTGAACTGATTAAGAAAAACTTCATCGGCCCGGCTATTGATGTACCTGCGCCCGACTATGGTACAGGTGAACGCGAAATGGCCTGGATCCTCGACACCTATGTTACCTTCCACCCGGAGCAGATCGATGCCTACGGTTGTGTAACCGGTAAACCGGTGAGCTTGAATGGTATCCGCGGCCGTAGGGAAGCAACCGGTCGGGGGACATACTTCGGCCTGCGGGAGGCTATGCTGCAAAAAGAGGACATGAAGGCCCTCGGCCTGGAGCCAGGCGTGGCAGGCAAGAAAGTGATTGTTCAGGGACTGGGTAATGTAGGATACTATGCCGCCAAGTACTTTCAGGAGGATGATGCCCTCTTGGTAGGTATGTGCGAGATAGAAGGTGCCATTTACAATCCGAAAGGCCTTGACCTGGAAAGTGTGATGAAGTACCGCAAGGAGCATGGAACAATTGAAGGCTACCCGGGTGCTACCTTCTTCAAAGATCCAGCAGTAGGTATGGAGCAGGAGTGTGACGTGCTCATTCCTGCTGCCTTGGAAAATCAAATCCACTCTGGCAATGCCCCCCGCATCAAAGCCAAGATTATCGGTGAGGCAGCCAACGGTCCGGTTACTCCGGAAGCACAGGACATCTTGCTGGAAAAGAATGTAATCATCGTACCGGATATGTATCTCAATGCCGGTGGTGTAACGGTATCTTATTTCGAGTGGCTGAAAAACCTAAGTCACGTTCGTTTTGGTCGTATGGACAAGCGCTTCACGCAGTACAGTTATGAGAATACAATCAGCGCAGTGGAGCGACTTACCAGCCGGTCTTTGGGCAAG
>CAJXXO010000333.1 GCA_913062655.1 uncultured Bacteroidota bacterium
CGGCACGGTGAACATGATGATCAACGGATCACGGAAGCTTTCAAACTGAGCCGACAGGACGAGATAGATCAGAATAATGGCCAACCCAAAGGCAAATACCAGGCTATCAGAGCTCTCCAGGAAATCTTGTGACGCACCACTCCAGGTGTGGGTAAAGGTATCGTCCAATACCTCTTGCCCGATACCCTCCATGGCTTCTATACCCTCCCCTAAGGAAACTCCGGAGGCCAACTGCGCAGAAACGGTAGCGGAGATGTATCGGTTGTACCGGTAATATTGTGGCGGGGTAGTTTGCTCGCTGACTGTCACCAGGTTGTCGAGCTGAATCATTTCCCCGCGTGCATTGCGTACATAAAGCGTACGTAAATCCACCGGCTCATTGCGGTTGTCGCGTGTTACTTGTCCAATGACCTGGTACTGCTTACCATTCATGATGAAGTAACCAAAACGCTGTCCGCTCAAGGCGAGCTGCATCGTCTGCGCCACATCCAATACACTTACGCCCAGTGTTCGCGCCTTCTCTCTGTCAATCTCCACCTGCAGTTCCGGTTTGTTGAATTTCAGGTTTACATCAGCAAAAGCAAAGGCTTCGTGCTGCATGGCTTTGTTGAGAAATTGCGGCAATACCTCTTTCAACTTTTCAATGTTGGGGGCCTGAATCACATACTGCACCGGCAATCCGCCCAAACCACGCCCTCCAATGGTCTGCTCCTGTGAAACGAAGGCGCGTGCTTCCGGCAGTTGCTTCACCTGCTGGCTCAGCTCATCCGCCAATTGCTGTTGTGACTTTTCCCTTTTATTCTTGTCGACCAATATGTGCCGCACAAAGCCCGTGTTTTGCGAAGTGCTGGCACCAAATCCGGGAGAGGTCACACTGATGACGGCTTTTGTCTCCGGCACTTGCTCCTGAATGAGGTCGACCAATTCGGTCATATACTGGTCCATGTATTGAAAGGTGACCCCTTCCGGTGCGGTAGCGAAAATACGCAGGCCATTGCGGTCCTCAATCGGGGCCAACTCTGAGGGCAATTGCCGGCCAATCCCTATGAAGGCTACTATCGACAAGCCAATGATGATGAAGGCCTGCCAACGAAAACGCATGAAGGCCTCCAGCAGGCTACGATAACCGCTGTTGAGCCATTGGAAAAAGGGCTCCGTTTGGCGGTAAAGCCAATTGTGGCGTGGCCGATATTTCAACACCTTCGATGCCAGCATGGGCGTAAAAGTGAGGGCGACAAAAGAGGAGATGATCACCGCCCCAGCCAGCACAATACCAAACTCCCTGAACAGTCGGCCGGTGAGCCCCTGCAGGAAGATTACCGGCAGAAACACTGCGGCCAACGCAATGGTGGTGGCGATCACGGCAAAAAAGATCTCAGCAGTACCTTTTTCGGCAGCAACAAGCGGTTGCATTTTCTGCTCAATCTTGGCGTAAATGTTTTCCATCACCACAATAGCATCGTCCACCACCAGACCAATGGCCAATACAATGCCCAACAAGGTGAGGACATTGATGGAAAAGCCCATAATGTACATGATGAAAAAGGCGCCAATAAGGGCAATCGGAATGACGACTACAGGAATGATGGTAGTACGCCAATCTCGCAGGAACAGGAATATGACCAGCACCACCAGGGTGATGGCGACAACAATCGTCTGCTGCACCTCGTCAATACTTTGCCGGATGTATTCGGTGTTGTCAAAGCCGATCCCCACCTTGATGTCTTCCGGCAAGTCTTTTTGGATCTGATCCAATCGCTTATACACCTCATCGGCAATCTCAATGTGATTGGAACCGGGCTGGGGGATAATGGCATTACCTACCATTGGTACACCATCCCTCCGCAATACCGTTCGCAGGTTTACTGGCCCCAGCTCTGCAAAGCCAACATCACGAAAACGGACGATCCTGTCTTCTTCTTCTTTAATGATGAGGCTATTGAACTGCTCTGGCGTAGTCAATCGGCCAAGCGTGCGCACTGAGAGCTCCACCGCTTGCCCTTCTATGCTGCCGGATGGCAATTCGACATTTTCCCGCAACAAAGCATTGCGTACATCCAGTGCGGTCAGGTTGTAGGCCGTCAACTTGTCCGGGTCGAGCCAAAGGCGCATGGAGTAGGTCTTGGAACCCCACACCCGTATTTCACTGACCCCTTGGATAGTTTGTAGTCTTTCTTTGAAGGTGCGCTCTGCAATATCCGTCAGCTCCAGCATGGTGCGCTGATCGCTCTGGAAATTGATAAACATAATCGGACTGGCATCGGCATCCGACTTGGAAACGATAGGCGGATCGGCATCAGCAGGCAACCGCCCGATGGCTTGTCCTACCTTGTCGCGGACATCATTAACGGCATTCTCCAGGTCTTTCTCCAACACAAACTCTACGGTGACGGTGCTTCTGCCATCGCGGGAGACAGAAGTGATCGAACGGATGCCATCAATACCATTGACAACATCTTCAATAGGTTCCGTGATTTGCGATACAATAATATCGGCATTGGCCCCCGGATAGTTGGTGGTAACGGTAACAATGGGGGGATCGACACTGGGAAACTCACGCACGCCCAGAAAGCCAAACCCTATCGCCCCGAAAATGATAATAGCGATAGACATGACGGTAACGAGTACCGGCCGTTTTATGCTCAATGAGGATAGACTCATAAATCAGAAGTCCTTGTGAGTTCTTTAATGTTAACGGCAAGGCCCGGTCGTACCTGCAACACACCTCCTGTGATTACCGTATCGCCAGGCGCAAGGCCGTCCAGTACTTGAATGGACTCGTTGGTACGCAGCCCTGTGCTTACCTGCTTTACGGTGGCTTTTCCGCCTTTTATGAGGTAGACCTTCTGTGCCCCCAGCTCCGGAACGATCGCCTCAGCCGGCACCAATAAGGTGTTCTCATACTGATCCAATTCCAGCTCAATGGTAGCAAAACTGCCCACCGTAAGCTTATTGTCGGGATTCAGCGCTCGTGCCCGCAATCGAAAAGTTCGGGTTGTCGGTTCGATACGCGGTTCTTTGGCATAGATCACAGCCGGGTAATAACCCGCGGCACTCTCAATACGAAAGCGAATGGAATCACCCGGGCCAACCCGGTTTACATATTTTTCAGGAACAGAAAACTCGAGTTTGATGGGGTCAGTACGGACCAGGTTGGCAATCGCTGTA
>CAJXXO010000334.1 GCA_913062655.1 uncultured Bacteroidota bacterium
GTATCTATTCGATCACGCTCCTGCACATTTTTCAATACTTCTGCAAAGGTTACGGCTATCCCTTCATCGGTCAATTCCTTGTACCTGCGCTGTGCCCGTATCTCCGGTGAAGCGGTGAGAAATATCTTGAGCTCCGCTTGCGGAAATACCACCGTACCGATGTCGCGGCCATCCATGACAATACCTTTGTTGGCTCCGTACTTGCGCTGCTGTGCTACCAGGTATTCACGTACGGCCGGAATAGCGCTTACCTGACTCACCTGTTTCGACACCGCCATGCTACGAATCTCTTCTTCTACATTCTCTTCATTCAGGTAGGTGATGATGCCGCCCTCCGGGTGGGGGCGCAGGTGAATGTGAATGTGGGGCAGTGCCGCTTCGACCGCCTGATGGTCACTAAGGTCGATATGGTGGCGCACCAGGTACAAGGTAACCGCCCGGTACATGGCCCCGCTGTCGATGTAGAGATAGTCGAGCTGTTGGGCCAGCCGTTTGGCGAGGGTGCTCTTGCCACAGGAGGAGTGGCCGTCTATAGCGATTACCAGCTTCACGGTACAAAAATAGTTGCTACAGCCCCGAAAAAGAAAAACCCCGCAAACTGTGCTTGCGGGGCGCCTTGACTAAATAACCCAAGATTTTGCGTAATCTCAACCATAGCATACGCCTGTGGGCAGAAAAGTTGTACCGCTTTTTTCAAAAAACTTACTATCGCAAGCCCGGGATGAAGTCGCCCAGATTGGTGGCCAAGGTGAATTGATGGGAAGACCCGGCCATGTGGTAAAGCGCCATGCTGTAATCCAGGTGGAACTTGCTGATACGCAGGCCGAAGCCCAAACTAAAGCCGGTTAGGCCGGCCCGTGTAGACAATTTGAGCTCTTGTCTGCGCATATGATTGTATCCGACCCGAAAACGTAAATTCTTACCTAACAAAAACTCGGCACTGATGATGGCATGCCGCGCGATCTTGTCAAAAGTGTAGTTGCTTTCGGTGCTGGCATTCAATGAATCGATGCCTAAAAAATCTTGCTCTTCCTCCACATTGGGATCGTCATAGCGTATATCGAATTGCTGTAGGTTGTGAAAAACCGCCACAAATCGTACCGGCAAGTGCTCCAGTTGCCGGGCTATCCCCACCGAAATGTTCAAGGGCAACGGTTCGCGGTTGTCTGGCGTGTAGGTGGTGAGTTGGGTGCCAAGATTACGCACTACTGCACCGACCATAAAACGCCCGGTACTGTCCACATAGGTAGCGCCCAGGTCCAGCGCTACACCGGTAGAGCTGTATTGTTCCATATTGCTGGTGATGAACTTCAGGGTGGCCCCATAGCGAATCCGCTCGTAGGTGCGGCTGGCACTGAGGTAAAGGGCATATTCGGCCGCCTTGAATTGCCCCTGTCCGAACCCCTGCACATTAATACGGTCGAAGGTGCCATAGGAAATGTACTGCACCCCTCCGGCCAGGGTCGTATTCCATTTGTCGACATGGTGGGCATAGCCCATGTACCCAAAGTTGATATCGGCATAGTAGAGCGCGGTGCTGAGGGAGAGCTTGTTGTGCATCTCCGGGTTGAGCGCACCGGGATTGAGCATTACCTGGCTGACATCGTCATCCACCACTGGTATGGCGCTGCCACCCAGCGCTGCTACACGGGCAGAAGGGGTTAGGTTGAGAAAGCTGTAGGTACGGCTACCGCCTAGCTGTGCCCAAGCCAACTGCACTAAAGCAATCATCAACCCAAATAAAACGGCTTTCTTCATAGACTCTGTTCAGGGGTACAACGAAAATAGCGGTTCTCACCAGTAGAACCGCTATCTCATAGACGTCAAATTTCGGTCAAACGTTGTATCACTTCCCGTTGTCCGCTGCCTTGAGGTCACGGGCGCCTCGCACTTTCTTCTTTTCCAGCGCCAACTCCAGTACCTCCATCATTTCTTTCACATAGTGAAACTGCAGATCGCCCAGAAAGGCATTGTCGATCTGTTCCACATCCTTTTGGTTGCGCTCCGGCAAGATAATTTCCTTCATTCCGGACCGCTTGGCCGCCAATATTTTCTCCTTGATGCCCCCCACCGGCAATACTTTGCCGCGCAGCGTAATTTCTCCCGTCATCGCTACATAGGGTTTCACCTTTCGTTGGGTGTAGCCGCTGGTGAGGGCCGTCATGATGGACACCCCGGCTGAAGGACCGTCTTTCGGAATGGCCCCTTCCGGTACGTGCAGGTGTACATCCCAGTTGTCAAATACCTGCTCCTCGATGTTGAGGTCTGCCGCGTGGGCTTTGATGAAGCTGAGCGCGGTAGAAGCTGATTCCTTCATCACATCACCCAGGTTACCGGTGATGGTGAGGCGGCCCTTGCCTTTGCTCAGCGAGGATTCAATGTAGAGAATATCGCCCCCGGTGTTGGTGTAGGCCAACCCGATGGATACCCCTACCGTATTGTCTTCCAGGTATTGGTTGCGGTCGTATTTGGTTGGGCCGAGGTATTCCTCCAGCGCTTTTTGGCTCACCGTTTTCTTATACGTCTCTTCTGTAGCCAATCGTTTGGCCACCGAGCGCATTACACTGGCAATCTGGCGATCCAACTCCCGCACACCCGACTCGCGGGTGTAGTCCATGATGAGGGCTTCCAGTGTGGCCTCCGGTATTTTCACATCCTTGGCCTTCAGCCCGTGGGCTTTGCGTTGCTTGGGTACCAGGTAGTTTTTAGCGATCTGTACTTTTTCCTCTACCGAATAGCCATCGACATAGATAATTTCCATGCGGTCGCGCAAGGCCGGCTGAATGGTAGCCGGAGAATTGGCGGTAGCAATAAAGAGTACCTTGGAGAGATCGTATTCCAGCTCCAGGTAGTTATCATAAAAGGTAGCATTCTGCTCCGGATCAAGTACTTCCAGGAGGGCCGAAGAAGGATCGCCCCGGAAATCGCTGCCTACCTTGTCGATCTCATCGAGAATGAAGACGGGATTGCTGGATTGTACCTTCTTGAGGTTTTGCACAATGCGGCCCGGCATGGCCCCGATATAGGTTTTCCGGTGCCCACGAATCTCTGCTTCATCATGCAGGCCACCCAATGACATGCGCACATACTTGCGGTCCAGGGCCCGCGCAATGCTGCGCCCCAGGGAGGTCTTACCCACACCCGGAGGACCAATGAAACAGAGG
>CAJXXO010000335.1 GCA_913062655.1 uncultured Bacteroidota bacterium
CGTCCAACTCCTTAGTGACGGTGATAAACCCATCTCCTGAACCACTGATGGTAACATCAGCGTTGTCTACAGTGCAATAGCGTCCTCTGAAATCCCCACTTCCGCTGATGGTAAACTGCAGATTAGTGGCCGAGCCCTCCAATTCCATATCGCCACTACCGCTGATAGCCGCCTTGATATTTGCCGCATCCATCTTGAGGTCCATGTCACCAGAACCGCTAATGCTGAGATTGACATTCTGCGCAGTAAAGCCACGACCTAGCAGATCGCCCGAACCACTAATGGAGGCTTGTGTCAGTTCGTCCATATTTACAAAGATGCGCACCCGGTCGCCATGCCAGATGTTGTTTCTCCGCTCGCGAATCTCCAGCACACCATTCTCCACTTCGGTTTCGATAAAGGGCATCAGGTTGTCCGGAGCTTCTACCAGCACTTCATAAGGTTCATTTTGTACAATTTCAACATCGGCACTGCTGGTGATGGCAATACCGGTAAAGGGTGCCACATCCCGCTCTTCAGACATCAGGGGACCCGCAGAACGAATACAGGCGGTTAGGCTGAGTAGCAGCCCTGCGAAAAGAATAATTCTGGTTTGCATGAGCATTTTGGTTTTTTTGTGGTTACAAAGGTATCAGCCCGCCCGCTTATGGGCTATGGCCTTATGAAACAATAACATTTCGGTGGATGAAATCATTTACATAGCACAACTGGAAAAACGGGCACGCAATCGCCAGTTGTGGGTGTGTGGAGCCCTCTTTGCACTTGGGGCTTTTCTGCTCCTATATCCACTAGATACGCCCCGTGAAACGGCCCACTACTTTGTATGGGGCAGTGGCATTTTTTTCTTGCTACTGGGCTGCTTGTTTACCGCCTACTTATTTCGCATTGGCCCTTTCAAAAGTAAGTCGGTGGCCGACCAACTGCTGGAAGACCCTGATTCCATTGTGTGGGTGTATCATTACATCGTGCAGACGATGCCTTTTGGTGTGGAAGTCTCCAAGATGACTACCGTATATTTTTACCTGGTGGATGGCAATTTCCATACCCTGCGGGTGAAACTCTCCCGCGTAGATGAACTGTTTGATCAGTTGAAGTATCGGCTGCCGCACACTACCTTTGGCTACAGCGAAGAGAAAGATTTTTTATACAAAACCGACCCCCGTCTACTGATCGTGCACTGATATGAAAACCTGGCAAAAATGGGCCCTTGGAGGGGCTGTTCTCATCATGTTGTTGGTACTCTTACACAAACCCCTGCAACGCCTCGCCCTCAATACCATGATCAAGGTGGTGGGCAATGATGTAGAAACCGTCAGTCCGCATGAGCTGCTCGCCATGAAAGAGGCCGTACTGCTTGATACCCGCACCGATGCAGAGTATGCCGTCAGCCATATCGGAGGCGCCCGTAAAGTCGGCTATGAAGATTTCCGGGTAGAACAAGTGAAAGACATTGATATCGAGACGCCCATCATTGTCTACTGTTCCCTGGGTGCCCGCAGCAAAGAGATTGGTAAGAAGCTACAAGCCGCAGGCTACGAAGAGGTGTACAACCTTCGGGGCGGCATCTTCCGCTGGATCGATGAGGGCTTTCCGGTGAAGGATGAGAATGGCCAACTCACCACCAAAGTGCACCCCTACAACTGGTTTTGGGGCTTGTTTGCCGTGGCAGGTGAAAAGAGCTATGAGCCATAGGTGTAATTAGTTAGTATTTTTTATATTCATGATTGCATTAATTAGCCCCCTGTCATGAACCAAGTCACCCTACTTATCCTGCTGATATCTTCGGTAGTCAGCATGGCACAAAGTGCTGATGATTTTTTTCTTACTGATTATAATGCTGCGCTCTCCCTTGCGCAAGCCTCTGATAAGCCGATATTCCTAGATGGCTATGCAGAATGGTGCGCTCCATGCAAGCACTTGGACAAAGTAGTATTTAGCCAATCAGAGGTACAAGATTATTTACTATCCAACTTTGTACCGCTAAAATTGGACCTTGATAAGCCTGGCAATCAGGCCATCCGAAACAAATACCAGGTTGATGTTTTCCCTACCTTGTTATTCCTAGACCCTAATGGCCATCTGATTCACAGAAAATGTGGAGCACCGGCATCTAATTCATACGATTGGTTCATTGCTTTGTGCCAAGAAGCATTAGACGACAACCGGAATCTTTCAAGTACAATAGATGCCTTTCAGGCTAGTGCAAAAAGTACTGAAGACATCATTGATTATTTAGGCGCTTTAGATCAGCATTGTACCCAAGACTACAAAGTTGGAAAACAACTCCTTGAAGTCATCACCATTGACCATCTGTATAACCCAAAAACTATTGAGGCTTTGCATGCCTCACCGCTGACACCTGACCATCACTTGTTTGATTCCATGATGATACACCTTGTGGACTTTACTGAATTCCATGAAGACAAAATTGTTTTTCGTCTTATTGAGCGTAAGGCTACCGATCAGTTAAAGGTATGGCTTGAAGAAGGAAGCTATGACGAGTTCCTTTCCTTTCGATCGAAGTGGGACAGCTTAGTTCCTTATCCCTCTACAACCATGCGTAATTTGGACTACAGCTATCTCAAATCAACCCATCAGTGGGCAAATTATGCTACCATCCTCGATAGCCTCATTCAAACATCTTCCTATGCTCCACACCAGGTCAATAACTGGGCTTGGGAGCTGTATGAAAACACAGATAATGAAGCGCTACTTAAAATGGCTGCCAAATGGATGGAGGATGTAGTGAATAAGCTTCCTGATGATTACTATGCGCTGGATACCTATGCTGCCATTCTCCTGCAGTTGGGAGAAAAGGAAAAAGGGCTGCTAGTAGCCAATAATGCTATCGAATCAGCAAAGAAAAGCGGCATAGATTATTCTTCCACAAATGAGCTGATAGACCAATACAAATAGTCCAACTAAATTGTAATGATGACATTTATGACAATAATCCTCCAATGATACTATCACTATCTCTTCTTATATTTTCTCTTCCTCTTCTGCATCATAATCTACTTGCAGACACCGATAAAGAGCCAATTGATCTAACTGTATATAAGTGGACTAGTCTTTCCATGTCAGAATTAAATCTATCGGCTTACAGTAAAGTAGACCTTGATGGCAATGCGATTTTACAAAAAATGGA
>CAJXXO010000336.1 GCA_913062655.1 uncultured Bacteroidota bacterium
CGGGACCTCCTATCACGATCAAGCGTTTTGACAAATAGATAAGCTATCCCTGCGGAATGGGGTCTCCTTTTCTAATCAAGCGTTGTTTGACAACGAAACAAGCTGTCCCAGCGGGACAGCCCTATCGGTAGCCTATGAAACGTGGGTTGGAGGGCGTGCCGTAGGTACGCCCCTAATGCGATGAGATGCGCTATTTTTGTAGCATGACCGCCTCAAATTTGCAATTGCTGTTTATCCTCATTGTGGCCATCGGTTTTGTGGCAGAACGTATCCTGCAAGGGCTCAATGACCGCCACCGCTCTACCACCCTACCCGACCGGCTGCGTGACATTTACGATGAAACCGAATATGCCCGCTCCCAGGCGTATGATAAAGCCAAAAACCGCATAGGCCTGCTCTCCAGCTCCCTGTCCACCGCCATCCTGATCACCCTACTCGCTACTGAGGCCTTTGGTGCCCTTTATGCGTGGACAGGTCAATGGACGACCCACTTCATCGGTCAACCGCTCCTCTTCTTTGCCGTGCTGGCCATCGCCAGCGACATCCTGGGTATGCCGTTTTCCATTTACAACACCTTTGTACTGGAGGAGCGCTTTGGCTTCAACAAAACGACCCCTAAAACCTTCGTGGTGGACAAACTAAAAGGCTACCTGTTGGGGGCGCTCATTGGCGGTGGTTTGCTGGCCTTGATCCTTTGGATCTACCAGGCTGTCCCCGACTACTTTTGGGTATTGGGCTGGATAATTGTAGCCGGCTTTTCCCTATTCTTTGCCGTCTTTTACACAAGTTGGATTGTGCCCTTGTTCAACAAACTGACGCCCCTGCCGGATGGTGACCTCCGTACCGCCATTGAGGCCTTTGCCGATAAGGTGGACTTTCCCCTGACCAACATTTATGTGATGGATAGCTCCAAGCGCTCCACCAAATCCAATGCCTACTTCAGCGGCATGGGCAAGCGAAAGGCCATCGTATTATTCGATACCTTGATCGAGAAGCACAGCAGGGATGAACTGGTAGCCGTATTGGCGCATGAGATCGGTCACTACAAGCGCAAACACATCCAGCAATCGATCGTGCTGAGTATTGTACAAACAGGCGTACTCTTTTTCCTGCTCGACCAGCTTCTGGGCGCAGATGTGGTGGCACAGGCGCTCGGCTACCCGGTGGCGGCCTTTCCGCTCAACCTGCTCGCCTTTGGCCTGCTGTTTAGCCCGGTAAGTACGGTGATTGGCATCGCGATGAACGCGCTGAGCCGCAAGAACGAATACGAAGCCGATGCCTTTGCGGCCGAGCATTTTGCCGCCAACCCATTGCAAACCGCATTGAAACAACTGAGCCGCGACAACCTGAGCAACCTCGAACCGCACCCGGCCTATGTTTTTGTCCACTATTCGCACCCGCCCGTGTTGGACCGGCTCCGAGTATTGGACCAATATGCGTAGCCCCACCGATTCTCGCTACCTTCGTAGTATGCAAACAGGACTCGTACTTTCCGGGGGCGGCACCAAGGGTATGGCACATGCAGGTGCTTTGCAGTACTTTGATGAGATCGGCCTGAAAATCGACCTGCTGGCAGGTGCCAGTGCCGGAGCGATGGTAGCGGCCCTGTATGCCGGAGGGTATTCACCTGAGGAAATCCTCAGGATCTTCCAGAAAGAAAGCTTTTTTTCCACCTCCTCCATCACCTTTAGCAAACCCGGTATTGTAGACAGCTCCAAACTGGCCAACACCTTCGCCAGGTACTTTGACGAAGACGACTTCAGCACACTGAAGATTCCGCTGTACGTCTCGGCTACCAATATGCTCAAAGCTTCAGCCGACCTGTTTCACGAGGGCCCTCTGATCGCACCCATCCTGGCCAGTAGTGCATTTCCACTGGTGGTGGCCCCGGTGGAGATCAATGGGCAACTGTATAATGATGGTGGTATCATGAACCACTTTCCGGTAGAAGTGGCACGAGAGCACTGCGACAAGGTGGTGGGCATCTACCTCACCCCTGTGGGCGAAATCGAGAAGAAGCAGTACCGCTCACTGCGGGCAGTGGTGGAGCGGACCTTCCGCCTGGGCCGGCACGCGAGTAGTGTGTACAAATTTGGGATGTGCGATGTGCTGATCAATCCTGATAAACTAGCCGACTTCGGCACCTTTGAGCTGAGCGACAAGAAGATGCAGCAGCTCTTCGATATCGGCTATGAAGCGGCCAAGGCGCAAGACGAGGCGCTCCAAAAGCTATTGGCATGACTCGATGGGGGCTTCTATTCCTGCTGGCACTTTGGGGCTGCCAACCTGACCCCGACCAAAAGCTGCACGGCCTGTGGGAGCTGGTGATCATGGAGCGGCAGACCGATAACGGGTGGCAACCGGTGAAGGACGGCTACCAGGGGTATTTGCTGTATGAAGCCTCCGGACATATGGCACTCCACCTGCTCCCCCGCTCCTATCAGCAAGTGGATACGATCAACTTCCACTCCACCTTCGACATTGACAGCATGAGCCTGGCCGAACTGCGTCACCGCGCCCAATCCTATATTTACATCGGCCGTTACACCCATGATCCGGCTGCACAGACGGTCACCCACACGCGCCTCAGCCACGTGACGCCCACCGATTGGGGGCAGACCGTCACCCGCCACTACCGTTTTCAGGGCGACACCCTCATCATTACCCCCGATGAACCTACCCATGCTGACCTGCGACTCAAGTGGGCAAAAGCCCAACCATAAATTGCCAAAGCTTACTTATATTAGTAGATAATTGACTTTCTGGGATACACCGGTCTCTTCGAATGGCGGCTGTGTCTCTGAAAGAGGTTAAGACACGATTAATCGATTATTCAACGGCTAACTAACTGTTTTACTTTGCCTTATGCTACTGCATCCATAAGCGATATAAACGACAATGTTTTTTAGCCATAAGTTGTAGCATATTTAAAATGAACCGAATCGGAACATATCAAACTCGAAAAGTTTATTGGTTTGACTATAACAAGTTTCAGCTTGACGAGTTGCCGACAAAAGATTGGTTGTGCCTTGCAACCTCTGACATTGACCCAAATGACGAGAAATATGAAAAATTCGTCCGACACTCAATTGACAATGGAATTTTGGAATTTAAAGGG
>CAJXXO010000337.1 GCA_913062655.1 uncultured Bacteroidota bacterium
TGTCCTCCGGGTTCTGTTGCCGTTCCACGATGCCCTCCTCACATAAATAGTTGAGCATTCTGGCCACACTTCCCTTATCCATTTCCAGTATCTGCCCCAGATCATTCTGCGACATGGGGGGCTCGCTTCGGCCTACCAATACTACTACATAGAAATACCTGTTAAAGGGCAGGTGCTGCAGCCGGCCGTACAAGGTACGTACATACCGTTTTGTAAATAAGTGCATCAGCTTACTGAGGGGCACTACATCTAAGGCAATGTTGCGTTCTGTTTCCTGTAACATGCCGGCCTAACACCAAAATGTGAAATTAGTTGATTGCTACAACTAAATTGTTTGTTTAACCAACCTTTTTTAGCACCGGAGAAGTAACGGCCGACACAGGAGCCGTTTGCTGATAAAAGCGGTGCATATACCAAATGTGTGGTGCGCTGATGGCGGCCAGGAAAACGAAGAAGACTGGCCAGCCGGTGGACCAGGTGTACCCCAGTGCGTACATGATACCCGCAAATAGTGCCATACCAACAAATGATAATGCGGTAAAAGGGAAGGCCAGTCGGATCATCTTGCGGGTAGAAAAACCATGCTCCTGCTTAATATGGCGCCACCCGTTGCTGCTGTGTAGGCCAATAAAATATAAACCAAAAGCAGCCAGCAGGGGTAAAAACGCCCCCAGCAGCAATACCACCATGGTTTTTGCCCATGCCATGCGTTTCTCCGGGGCTATGAAGGTGCCGGCTATCAGAAGAAACTGCGCTCCCAACACCGGAATACCATCTGTGGTGGAAGCCGGCAGGCTATAGGCGGATAATCCATACGCCTGCAAATAAGGAACAAAGGTGGACCAATGCGTACCTAGCATAAACAGCAACAGACCCAGGCCGTGCAACAATGCAGGCACCCCCTGAAAAGAGCGCCATTCCCGAAAATCGGTCTCACCGAAATGCCAGGCCGAGTACCCGATGAATAGCAGTAGCCCCAAGGCAGGCGACAGCATCCACAACCCCATTACGAGGCCCATAATACCGATGTACTTTGCGATGAAAGGCCATGTTTTTCGTGTAATGCGGTGGTCAGGTAGGGTGAGCACATGATCCATAGCACCATGCGGAATACCCGGAAAAAGTAACCCTAGGGCGAGTAACAGTTGACTGATGACAACAACTGCTGAGGGCAGCCAGGCTTGCACCAAAAGTAACAGCACCGCAAGCACAATGACGGCATGTACCGGTTGCCAAACGGGAGAAGTCTTTGGCCACCAATGGCTGCCAAGGGCCTGTAAGAAAGGCTTGGGAGGCAACGAAGCCAAAATGGGCAACTCCTGCAAGAAAGGCGTTTTCTCTTGTAGGAACCGCATGACCCGCTTGGGCGCTATGCGGCTGAATAAGGCATCAAATATGGGTTTACCTTTAGCGGGTTGCCGTTGTAAAATGTCCAGCAATAAAGAATCGTAGAAGGTAGATCGTGACCGCTTGGTGATAGTGGGGGCCTCACCCTTCGGCAAGGCTTTGGCCAATGCTTGCCCATGGTCATACATGGTATGAAAAGCATAACCGGTAGTTGGCTTCACTGCACCGGCTGCGGTGCCGATGGGAATGTAGCGATTGTCCATATTGGATGTGCGATTCTCCTGCAGGGAAAGGGTCATGGGGATGCGCCCAACTTCTTTCTCCAGTCGGTAAAAATCGCCCCATCGCTCCTGAATGTATGGCTCCAATACATCAGCCGCCTCTGGTTCTGAAAGTACCTCCTCTCCAAATCGCGTCATCTCCACTAATGCCTCCTCCTCACTGTAAGGCAACACATACATAAATTGGCATTGCTCATCCTGTGGAATAGAAAAGTCCATCAGGTCGATTGTTTCGCTGTCAAACCCAGCCTTGTCGATTTGAATGCGATAGCCGACAAATGATTGCCACAGCAAGGGAGCGTCTTGTAAAGCCGCTTTTTGCTCCGC
This sequence comes from uncultured Bacteroidota bacterium, assembly GCA_913062655.1. Taxonomy (GTDB): domain Bacteria; phylum Bacteroidota; class Bacteroidia; order Chitinophagales; family S012-47; genus CAJXXO01. Next base: position 1,956 of record CAJXXO010000337.1, read on the forward strand.
GTTCAGGCGACTATCAAGTACCACCGCTGCTGTATAGGCTTGGTCACTCGTAATGCTACAGCCGTCCTCGTTAACGGCTACTTCTTGCACAGGAGAATTGCACCACGTAATCCCGGGATAATGTGCCATAATCTCCTTCACCCATGCATACAGGGTAGCACTTCGTATGTGATAATAGCGATAAGGGTCAAGCTGCCTGGGGCCATGGGGAGTCTGCATGTGTGACCACGAGTTGTCGATCACTGATGATAGCGATTGGACAATGGGATCATCCGGTTTAGCCCAGAAGCACCAGGTTCGATCGTTGGCCGTCTTACTATCCGGTTCGAAAATAATGACCTGCTTGCCGTGCAGTTGCGCCTGTTCATGCATGGCCAACAGCCAGAGCATTCCTGCGCCACCGGCCCCAATGAGTGCATAATCATATGATAGATCAGAGTTCAATAGACGCAGATTTTCTTCACGATCAAGGGGTAACGGAGAGCGATGAATCATTAACTAAAAAGTGGCCCTTTTGTTCAGCGGAAACATAAGCAAGCCTTTACACTGGCCTAATAGAGAAAGGTGCTTGCCGAGTCAAGGTTTCCTATTTTTGCGCCATGTCAAATGCCTTGCGCTACACGCTTGCTGCCCTGCTTAGTGGCCTTCTCCTTTGGATCGGATGGCCCCCACATGCCTCGTTCCTGGCTCCCTTGTTATTTGTAGGCCTGGTTCCGCTGCTATGGATCGAAGAGCAGATCAGCCGTCATGCCGCGCAGCGTTCAAGGGCCAAGGTGTTGGGATACAGTTACCTGGGTTTTCTCCTTTTCAATGCCCTAACCACTTGGTGGGTATGCAATGCCAGTCTGGTGGGCGGATTGTTTGCCATCGTGGCCAATGCCTTTGTCATGGCGGTAGTATTCTTGTTGTTTCACGTTACCAAGCAACAGTTGGGTAAAGCCCTCGGCTATTTTGGCCTCATCGTGTATTGGTTGGGCTTCGAGTACTTTCACCTGCGCTGGGAACTGACCTGGCCCTGGCTTACCCTGGGGAATGGTTTGGCAGAGGCACCCATGCTCATCCAATGGTATGAATGGGTGGGCACACTGGGTGGCAGTTTGTGGCTATTGGGCGTCAATCTTCTGGTTTACCGTGCTTTGCAACTCTGGTGGGACCTG
>CAJXXO010000338.1 GCA_913062655.1 uncultured Bacteroidota bacterium
AAACAACTGTGTAGTGCAGGTAACAGATAACAACGGCTGTATCGATGTTGATACTACACGCATTACCGTACTTCCTGCCCCATTTGTTGAGGCGGGGAATGACACGTCCATCTGCCCGTCCACTTCTGCTCAATTAAATGGCCAGGGAGCCGGCAGCTTCAGTTGGTCGCCTGTGGCTAGCCTGAATAACCCTTTGATAGCCAATCCTGTAGCTACACCTACAGGGGACACCTACTATTTCCTTACGGTTACTGATGCTAACGGCTGTACCAATACTGACTCTGTGGAAGTGGTCTTCTTTCCAAATTCACAAGTTACCACAGGTCCGGATACGGCCATTTGTGAGGGCACATCTATTCAACTCTCTGCCAGCCCTATGAACCGCTACCAATGGACACCAGCCAGCTCCCTTTCTGATCCAACCGCCAGCAACCCGGTAGCCTCCCCCTCTGCCACTACCACCTTTACCGTAGTAGCCAACGATAACAACGGATGCGCCTCTTCTGCCACACAGACCATCACCGTTAATCCATTGCCGGATATACAGCTCGCGGTGGCCGACACTTCTATTTGCCCCAATACAGGCGTGCAGCTATCGGCTTCAGGCGGTGCGCTATATAACTGGACACCCACAGCAGGTTTGTCTGATCCCGGCAGCGCCAATCCAATGGCGACTCCCACTAACAGCACTTTGTACCAGTTGACCGTTACATCAGCACAAAACTGCACAGCCGACACCAGCCTTCTTGTAGAGGTATTACCGGTTATACCCGCAAATGTTACCCCACCTGTAGCCCTATGCCCGGGTGAAGCGGTGACACTGCAAGCCGAAAATGGAATTGACTATCGGTGGAGTCCGGGTGCAGGACTTATAGGAAGAAACACGGCCACACCTACTGCAAGCCCCAATCAAACTACCACGTACACCCTGGTGATGTTGGATACCAATGGCTGTACGGTGGAAGATTCGGTAAGGGTGACGGTGCACCCGGAAGTATTGGTTGATGCAGGTCCTGATAATGATGTATTCATAGGCGAATCACTTACTATGCAGGGCTCAGGTTCAGGCACTTTTGAGTGGACGCCAAGACAGTACCTGGACAACCCTTTTGACCCACAAACGCTTGTTACGCCAGATAGCTCAACCTCCTACACCTTACTTGTCACCTCTGCCGAAGGTTGTACGGCAGAAGATGAAGTATTTATTAGGGTCTACTATCCTACCAAAGTATATGTGCCCAATGCATTTAGCCCCAATGGGGATGGGCAAAATGACCTTATTGGTCCGATATGGTTCAATGAATTTGAATTACGCACCTTCCAAATCTATAATAGGTGGGGCCAATTGGTATATGAGACCAACAATCCGGATGACCGTTGGGATGGTACCATAGCCGGGCAACCGGCTCCCGTTGGAGTGTACGTCTATCTATTGCGGGGATCAGGCAACCGGGGTGAGCCTTTTGTCAAGCAAGGGAACATTACCCTCTTCCGATAAGCAACATCATACAGCTTTCACATCTGCCGTGCGTCTGCCGGCCAGCAGGTACAATACAGCCATGCGAATCGCTACGCCATTTTCTACCTGTTGCAGAATAATCGACTGTTTCGAGTCGGCTACGTCACTTGTAATTTCTACTCCACGGTTAATGGGGCCCGGGTGCATGATTACTACTTCTTTTTTCAAACTATCCAGCAGTTGCCGGTTGATGCCAAAATACATGCTGTATTCACGCAAGGAAGCAAAGTATTTAATATCCTGCCGCTCCAGTTGGATCCGGAGCACATTGGCTACATCGCACCAATGCAGTGCTTCTCTTACATTATAGGACACCTCCACCCCAAGCAGATGAATGTCCTTCGGTATGAGGGTGGGTGGCCCGCAGACCATCACTTCTGCCCCTAGCTTTTGCAGACAAAAGATATTAGATAAGGCCACACGTGAATGCATGATGTCGCCAAATATGGCCACTTTTAAGCCTTTGATGCGGCCTACCCGCTCACGAATAGAGTACGCATCGAGCAAGGCTTGTGTAGGGTGCTCGTGTGTTCCATCCCCCGCGTTGACAATAGTGGCATCGATATGGCGCGATAAGAATACCGGTGCACCCGGACTGGGATGACGCATGACTACCATATCCACCTTCATGGCCAATATATTATTCACGGTATCAATGAGCGTCTCTCCCTTTTTTACAGAAGAAGAGGAGGCAGAAAAATTGACGACATCAGCACTGAGTCGTTTTTCAGCCAATTCAAATGAAATACGGGTGCGGGTAGAATTTTCAAAAAATAGATTGGCGATGGTAATATCCCGCAGTGAAGGCACCTTCTTGATCGGTCGGCTTAACACTTCTTTGAAATTATCAGCCGTTTCAAACAAAGTTTGAATGTCTTCCGGCTGCAAGTATTTTATACCCAGCAAATGTTTGACCGATAGGGCGCTCATGCGTTATCGTTTTCCGTCAATATCCAAATGTTATCCTCACCATTCACCTCTTCCCATTCAACTTTGACCCGCTCAGAAACGATGGCATCTACTGTTTTGCCGACATAGTCCGCTTTTATGGGTACATCGCGGCTAAACCTTCGATCTACCAAGGCCAATAGTTCGATACGATCCGGCCGGCCATAATCAAGCAGCGCGTCCATGGCAGAACGAATGGTCCGACCCGTATAGAGCACATCATCCACCAGTATGACACGTTGGTTTTCCAGGGAAAAGTCAATACGCGTCTCCTCCGGGGTCATAGGTTTCTCTTTTTGCCGGAAATCATCCCGGTAAAAGGTAACATCCAATACACCGTATTGTAGTTGTAAGGCAGGGTTTATCGCCTGCAGGCGTTGAACAATCCGCTTAGAGAGATGAACACCCCTTGGTTGCACACCAATCAGTGCGGTATTGGAGAAGTCACCATGGTCTTCAATCAACTGATAACACAACCGCTCAATGGTCAACTTGAAATGGCGACTGTTCAGAATGACTCTTGGTTGCATATCGATGGGTAAAAATACGAAAGTTCAGGGTTCAGGGTTCAGGGTTCAGAGTTCAGGGTTCAGGGTTCAAAGTTCAGAGTTCAAAGTTCAAAGTTTAGCGTTTA
>CAJXXO010000339.1 GCA_913062655.1 uncultured Bacteroidota bacterium
ACCAAGACCAACAAAAAGGTGGCCGCCCTCAAAGCCTTCTTCGACCAGGCAGATGATGCCGATAAACTGTGGACCATTGCTATCCTGAGCCACCGCAGGCCCAAGCGGACCATCACGACCACCCAACTACGGGAGTGGGCTGCAGAAAGCAGTGGTATTCCGCTGTGGCTGCTTGAAGAAAGCTACCATGTAGTGGGTGACCTGGCAGAGACCATTGCCTTGTTGTTGCCGCCCCCCACCAAAGACAACGACAAGACCCTTTCACAATGGATCCACTACCTGATAGATCTCTATGCCCTGGAAGATGCTGCACGTAAACAACACATCCGGCTAGCCTGGCAGCAACTGAATACCACAGAACGATTTGTCTTCAATAAGCTGATCACCGGAGCTTTTCGCATGGGCGTATCGCAAAAACTGATGACCCGTGCCCTGGCGCAACACACCGGTGTAGAAGAAAACACCCTGTCGCATCGCCTGATGGGCAAATGGTCGCCCCTGGAGACCACTTTCGAGAAGCTCATCCTTACGCCCGATCCGTTGGAAGATGTGAGCAAGCCCTACCCCTTTTGCCTGGCCTACCCGCTGGAGGAAGAGCCCCACGAATTGGGCGCCACTGATGATTGGATAGCCGAATGGAAATGGGATGGCATTCGCAGTCAACTGGTAAAGCGGGCCGGAGCGTTTTTTCTCTGGAGTAGAGGGGAAGAGCTGATCACCGATAAATTCCCGGAACTACACCAACTGCAAGATCACCTGCCGGACGGCACGGTCATCGATGGGGAGCTGTTGCCCTTTAAGGATGGAGAAATTTTGTCCTTCCAGGTATTGCAGACCCGCATTGGCCGGAAGAATGTCACCGCCAACACCCTCAAGAAAGCCCCGGTGGTGATTCGCGCCTATGACTTGCTGGAGTGGCAGGGGGAAGACCTTCGGCAGACGCCCTTTGCCCAGCGCAGACAATTATTGGAGCAACTCTTTGCTCCGGCAGCGCCTCACCCTACGCTGCAACTATCTGAAGTAGTACCCTTTACCGATTGGGAAACCTTGACGCATCAGCGGGAGCGATCGCGGAGTGTCAACAGCGAGGGACTGATGCTGAAACACCGCGATTCCCTGTACCATGTAGGCCGTAAAAAGGGCGACTGGTGGAAGTGGAAAGTGGACCCGCTGACCATTGATGCTGTATTGATCTATGCGCAACGTGGCCACGGCCGCAGGGCCAATTTGTACACCGACTACACCTTTGCGGTGTGGGATGGCGATACCCTGGTGCCATTTACCAAAGCCTACTCCGGCCTCACCGATGCAGAGATCCGACAGGTCGATCGCATAGTGAAACGTACCACCAAAGAGCGCTTTGGCCCGGTGCGCAGTGTGGAGCCGACCTTGGTATTCGAAATAGCCTTTGAAGGCATTGCTGCTTCTACCCGACACAAATCAGGTGTAGCCCTCCGCTTCCCCCGGATGCACCGCTGGCGACAGGATAAACCCATTGAAGATGCCAATACACTGGAAGACCTAAAAGCATTGCTCCCATAACTTACTGCCGCACCAACTTCAGCACCTCAGTAGGTTGATCTTCTGCGATGATATGGACCAGGTACATACCGGCCGGCCACTGGTCACTGGGCAGGGTGAGCTGTGGCGCCCCGGTAGTGGTAGTATAGACCCAGCGGCCCGCCATATCCTGCACACGGATGAGGGTTTCCCCGGTGTAGCCGGAGAGGCTGAGCTGTGTGGTATTATTTGTAGGTACCGGCCATAATTGAGCTGATGTAGCTCCTGGCATATCCTGATCGGTGGAAAGTGGCCTACCTTTCCCACCCCCTGTACTTGTAATCCATTTTGCTTTATAAGGCGACCCTGTTACATAATTACCATGCCCATACACTATACAGTTTGCTGTGTCATAGCATTCCACTCCGTCAAAAAATCTGCTATCATACTGCACTTCTGGGGTTATCCTGTCCCATGATTGACCGCCATCGCGTGTTCTAAATATTTCATCTCTAGTAACCACAACACCAAAATTCTCATTTACAAAATGAAAGCAATCTTGGTTATTTACTATAAAACCTGAAGTAGTAACAATCCTTCCCCCGGCATCGAAAACTAAGTCCCATGATTTCCCCCCATCAACAGTTCTATACAAGCTGCTGTATCCTTTATCAACGCCATATGCCAAATCTTCGGTTAAAAACTGAAAGATAAAGATGCCATGCTCATTAATTACTGGAGGACGGTTACTAGCTACCATGCTCCAAGTCAATCCACCATCTCTTGTCTTAAAAATATGTGGACAATGACTATTATTAAAATCAACATCAAAAATTAAATATCCTACAGAGTCATTTAAAAATTCTGCTTCAAGTGCTACATCAACCCTTGATACTACGTTAGCATAGCCGCGCAGGCTGTCTTGAATATATGTCTCATTTTCATCACTCACAGAATAAAAACCAAACCCTTCTGTTTCGTCTGTAAAGAATATTTTGTCTTTATCAAAGGCATAAATCGAATTGAAAATCACAAACCTGTTACCTTTCCATACTTCTGTCCAGGTATTACCGTAGTCATCAGATATATACAATTGGCCTCCATCACACCCTGCCCAAATGCGGTGATTTTCTCGATCATAATAAAAAGATCTGCAATAGTGACCAAAAAAGGAGCTTCCTTTTACCTTCAAGTCCCAGTTCACTCCACCATCTGTAGACACATAAATCGTATTGTAGTTTTCTGCTTTCACCAAAGTATCCTTGGTTATATACTTAACGACTTGAATTTCTATGTCAAGATCAAAAAGAAGAGGGTACTCAAACTCTGTCCATTGAGCAGTAGCATTTGGTACAAGTGAGGTGAGCGATACAATCAGCAGCGAAATGGATAGAAAAACTTTCATAAAAGTGTATTGTGAGTAAGCAATGGATTAATATACGCTATGATCCCTATACCTACAAATCGCTAGCCCAAACACTTTGCTCTACATAGTAGAAGTCATATGCTAAGACCAACCCCAACAAAAGCGAAAAAGGCTTTTTCGATAAGATCAAGGACTACTTTAGTTAAGGATGGAGCAATAAAACT
>CAJXXO010000340.1 GCA_913062655.1 uncultured Bacteroidota bacterium
AAAAGATCGCTCGGTATCAGGAACCCAAACTGCAAGCTTTGTTGCAAGATCCGGGTATCATTCGCAATCGACTGAAAGTGTATGGAGCGGTGAAGAATGCCAAGGCCTACTTGAAAGTACAGGAGGAGTTTGGGTCGTTTGATCGATACATCTGGCAGTTTACCGAGGGCCGTACGATCACCAATGCGCGACAATCGATGGCAGACGTACCCACATCAACACCGGAAAGCGATGCCATGAGCAAGGACATGAAAAAACGCGGCTTCACCTTCTGCGGTACTACCATCTGTTACGCCTTCATGCAGGCGGTAGGTATGGTGAATGATCATGTGGTGGCGTGCTTTAGACACGATGAAGTGATCAAGAATGGATAAGTGGGAGAATGAGTAAGTGGGTAAGTGGACCGGTCAGCCACGGTTCAATCTCTTTCTTACCGTTCGGACGCTTGCACTAAAAATAGCTGTAAGTTCTCTTGACTCCTGAAGTAATGGGGATAGATCTATGTATTTCCTTTCTTCCGGTAATAACAGCTCGGCTATCACTTCAAGCCAGAAGACTGACTCGTCAGCTTCCTCTTCCACTATTTTTAATTTGCTGTACATGGCCTTATCAGAAATGGCTCTGGCTACAGCGCGTGTATTGGCGCCTACTGAACTTGCACTTTTAATAAGTTGTGATTTAATGATTCTAAAGTCTGTGTGATTAGGCAGTTCTCTCGTCATTCTAATCACATCTATCGTAAAGCGTTTCGTTCTGGCTTTTATTTGCTCAGAAAATTCGTTTCTAGTGGACATAGTGAGGAGTTTTTCTCACTAAATTTAAAAAGCGGCTTCTTTTTTAACCACTTTCCCACTCATTCATTTATCCATTTCATTATGTCTGTTCCTTTTTCCCACTTTGCTTCCCTTGACATTCGCACGGCTACCATTACAGCGGTGGAAGACTTTCCTGAGGCACGCAAGCCGGCCTGGAAACTGACCCTCGATGTAGGGCCGGAGATCGGAACTTTGCGATCGAGTGCGCAGATCACAGCATTGTATACAAAGGAAGACTTAATCGGTCGGCAAGTACTGGCGGTGGTCAACTTTCCACCCAAACAAATCGGCCCCTTTGTCAGCGAGTGCCTGGTGCTGGGTGTGTATGGTGAAGGCGATGATGTCATCCTGATCCAGCCGGATCGGACTGTACCCAATGGGTGGCCACTCGGCTAGTCGTCCCACATTTCTTCCGGCAGGGGTAGTGTGATGGTGATCCGGGTGCCTTCCCCTTCTTTGGATTGGAGGTCCAGCGTACCGTTGAACTTTTGGGTGACGTACAAAGCCTTTGTCAATCCAAAGCCACCACCCATGGTCCGTTTATTCTGCACATTGGAAGCCCGGTAGCCAAATTCCAGTACTTTGTCCAGTTCGCCACGTGGAATACCAATCCCGGTATCTTCTACCACAAATTTGATCGACTTGGGTAGCTGCGCCAATCCAATGGTGATATGCCCACCGGGCGGGGTGTACTTGCGGGCATTGGATACGAGATCGCGCATCACATCTTTGAAGAGCAGCGGAAAATAGACTACTTCGTCCTCCCGGGTGGAGGTCACATCCAGGTGCACCAGGTAATCCTGGTGGGTTTGTTCTGCAATATTGTAGAGGATGCGGTAACGACCTTTGGCGTGCTTTTCAATTGAAGCAAGGAATTTTTTGAAGTCACGCTTAAAACTGTCAATGGTATATACCTCCCACTTATCGGGCATGGCCCATCGGGTGAGCAGCTCATCCATTCGGATATCGAAGATGGTGAATATCTGCTCGATATTGCTTCTGTAGATTTGAAACTCCTCGTTGTCTTCCAGCTCCGGCTGAGCCGCTTCAGCCAGTTGCAAGGCAGCCGTAATGCTATCCTTAAAGTCTTGCATCACGGCTGGAGTAAAGTCCTCCCGGTCTTCGCCATGTAGCAGGTTTTTCATAGCCAACGCCTTTTGGATCGGTGGCTCCAGGATCTCAGGCTTCACCAGGTCCATCTGCACCAGGTGCAATTCTCCGACAATGATGTTCAGCAAGTTGAGCACGGTGTGCATATCCATCAACCGTTCCTGGTCAGGCGTAAGGCGTAGTCTTGTAGTGGCGGCTGTCATAGTGGTACAGTTTGTAGCAAATTAGACAACCTTAGCGCTAAAAAGAATGACTTGTGTCAAAAACGAAAAGGCCACCCGAATCATCGAGTGGCCTTTTGCTATGTGTATTGTGTAGGAATTATCCTTTCAGCGCTTTTGCCATGGTGCTGCCGATCTCAGCAGGTGTTTCTACCACGTGGATGCCGCACTCGCTCAGAATGCGCATCTTGGCATCAGCAGTATCATCTTTGCCCCCTACAATGGCGCCTGCGTGACCCATTCTGCGGCCTTTTGGTGCCGTACGGCCGGCAATGAAGCCCACCACCGGTTTAGTGCCGTTCTCCTTGATCCAGCGAGCTGCATTGGCTTCCATATTACCGCCAATCTCACCGATCATGATGATGCCATCGGTATTTTCGTCTTCCATCAGCAGTTGTACCGCCTCTTTCATGGAGGTGCCAATGATTGGGTCGCCACCAATACCGATACAAGTGCTTTGTCCGAGTCCGGCCTTGGTCACCTGGTCTACCGCTTCGTAGGTCAGGGTACCGCTCTTAGATACGATACCAATGCGGCCTGGATTGTGGATGAAGCCCGGCATGATGCCCACCTTCGCTTCGCCAGGCGTGATTACACCCGGGCAGTTAGGCCCTACCAGTCGTGTGCCGGTCTTGTCTAGAAAGTCTTTCACCTTCACCATATCCTGTACCGGAATACCTTCTGTGATACAGATGACCAGCTTGATGCCTGCATCTGCCGCTTCCATGATCGCATCGGCTGCAAATGCCGGGGGTACGAAAATGACGGAAGTGTTGGCACCGGCTTTCTCCACCGCATCAGCTACGGTGTTGAACACCGGCTTGCCCATGTGCTCGGTACCGCCCTTGCCGGGGGTAACACCACCCACTACGTTGGTGCCGTATTCGATCATCTGCGAGGCGTGGA
>CAJXXO010000341.1 GCA_913062655.1 uncultured Bacteroidota bacterium
TTGGTGATTATAGGGTGCCTGCCACTTCTTTTACCTACAATACTTTCGAACTCCCCATCCAAAATGAATTACTCAAAAATACGGCCGGACGAGAGCAAAACTGGCAGGTAGCTACCGGTACCGGAGGTGGCTGGGGGAATATGATGGTCACCGTGTCGCGTTTCAACCAACAGGCTGGACTGTTTTCCGGAGCTATTGGTATTCCCCGCTCCTATCGCTTGCAAGAAGATGGTGACCGCAGAAACATTGACATCCCCTATCAATACACCGACCACTTCCGTACCGATTTTAATGGCAAATGGCTGGTCAACAAAGGATGGGTCCATGCTGATGTGGGTTATCAGCGCAACCTACGGCAAGAGTGGTCTTACCCCCACATTCACGGCCTGGGACCCGCCCCCACCAACGACCTGGCGCTGCAGCTTGACCTGGAAACCTACACGGCCAACATTCGCTACTATCGACTGCCTTCCCCGAACCTGAAGCTGATAGCCGGTTGGAATGGACAATACAAGCAAAATGAGGTGGGAGGATTTGAGTTTTTAGTACCGGCCTACTCGGCTTTTCAAACCGGAGCATTCACCTTTTTTGAATGGAAAAACCAACCCCAATCAACCTGGAGCGGTGGTATCCGGTACGATCTTGGCGCCATTGATCTGGCCGGTTATGATCAACCCTTGTACGATATCGATACCAATATCATTGGCTACCGTGAGCGCAGCGCAGCCCTGCAAAAGTTCTTTCACAACATAAGTGGATCAATTGGATGGGCGTACCGACCCACCGATAAATGGACCCTCAAGGCCAACCTTGGCAAATCTTTTCGCATGCCAAATGGCGCAGAACTCGGCATGAATGGCGTGCACCACGGTACCTTCCGACACGAAATGGGCGATACCAGCATCACCTCCGAGGATGGCTATCAACTGGACGTTGGCGTAGCATACGAGACCGAGCACCTCATTGTAGAGCTCTCGCCCTACTTCAATTATTTCAACAACTTCATCTATTTGCGTCCCACCGGCAGTTTCTCGCTCTTACCAGATGCCGGGCAGATTTACCGATATACGCAAGCCAATGCCTTGCACACCGGGTGGGAGAGCCACATCGATTGGCACCCCATTGCTCCATTTCACCTGGAACTGACTACTGCCTACACATTCAATATTAACCTGGAGACCGGGCTACCATTGCCCTTTACCCCTCCACTACATATACGCCCCAGCATGTATTATGAATGGGAGTTGGGCCACAACTGGCTACAAACGGCACAAGTGAGACTGCAATACGACTACTTCGCCAGCCAGAACCGTACCGACCGGAACGAACCGTCCACACCGGGTTATGGTTTGCTGGATGCACAGATTGGCATTACCTTGGGCACTCGCCAACACCCTATACAATTGATGGTAGGCGCCAGAAATCTCATGGATGTGGCGTATTTGAACCATTTAAGTCGATATCGTATTTTGAACATTCCCGAACCAGGGCGTAACTTCGTGGTTACTTTGAACTATACACCAGACTGGTCCAACCGGGATCAGTAGAGATGATTTTTATGCAGATATGGTCTCCCATACGATTACTCATTATGCTCACCCTTCAGGGGGTGTTGCTGCTGGGAGTGCTCTCTACTGACTTTCACTACCTGCTTGAACACCACGATGACGAAGAGGCCTGTACCGCTTCCACCGGAGAAAAACACTATCACGAATCTAACGAAGATCACTTCTGTTTTCTGGGACATCTCCCCGGATGGCACGATCATTTTCAACAAATAGAACTGCCGGCCGCTCAATTACAACTTGTAGCGGCTGCCCCCCTACCCAACTGCGAACGGGTGTACACCTCTACCCTGTCTAACATTTCATTGCGTGGCCCACCGGCCGCTGTTTGATCCAAACAGCATTATTTCTTTTCTCAGTCGTCAGGCCTATGCCTGAGGACAATACATGTATGTAAATCATTAAGCAATGAAACAGTTAGCTATTCTATTTCTAGCGGTACTACCGGTATTGGCCGCTTGTAAAAAAGAAGATCCAGACCTGGATCCACCGGTAATTACCGAATATAAGATCAATGACAAGGACCACGATATTGAAGTGGCTGCCGGGTCGGAGATGCATGTAGACCTTGTATTTGAAGACAATGAGGAACTTCGTGAATACAAGATTGATATTCATGATGCCTTTGATGGTCATGATCACGGGAAAGTGAGTGCTATTACACGCTTTTCCTTTCAGCAGACCTATGCTATTAATGGCAAGCAAGCCACAGAGCACCAGGATGTTGACGTGCCTGCTGAATCAGCAGCCGGTCCTTATCATGCCATTGTACGCGTGATTGATGAGGAAGGCAATGAGGGTGAGTTTGGTGAATTGATGGTTCACATCACCCACCCGGATCAACCTGTTATCAATCTCACTTCACCTGATTTTAGTCAGGAAGTGCATGCCCCCAAAGGCTCCACCTTGGTACTGCAAGGTACAATCACCGACAATCAAGACCTGGAAGAGGTTATGGTAGTGATCAAAGAAGAGCACGACCACGATCATGGCAAGGTGCAGTCCGGTGAATTATATGAAGCTGAGTTCGAATTAACGGGTGCAAACGATACCAGTTGGGACTTTGCTGAGATAACCAATCAAGGCAAGGACATTGTAATCCCCGGTAACGCGGAAACAGGCCACTACAAACTGGAAATAGTGGCCAAAGATGCCGAAGGCCACATGACCGTTTGGGAAGAAGAGATTCATGTGATGTAAGTCACCTTGGTATTGGTCATGAGATAATACATGCCACAGTCGCAAAAAAAATAGCGGCTGTGGCATTTTTTTGTGCGCTGGGAATTAGATTTGCACCATCGTTATTTAGAATGATTCTAAATCTCAAACCCAACCGATTGGAGGTGCTATCATGAGCGTACTTGTTGGCCACAGCGCGCCGGACTTTACCGCCGCAACCGTTATGCCGGATAACAGCATTAATGAAGAATTCAATTTCAAATCCTATCTGGACGGGAAAATGGGCGTCCTGTTTTT
>CAJXXO010000342.1 GCA_913062655.1 uncultured Bacteroidota bacterium
ATTTCGCGCACTGAGGTTACCCTTATACTGGGGTATCTTGGTTGCGGCATCAATGGACAAGTTGATATCACTCTCAAAATATCCGACAGCCGTCTGCAACTCACCATACGCTACAAAGTCTTGTAAAAAGCCGGTGAAATTACCTGAGAAACGGATGTTGCCCATCTTGGCCACATTGGCCGGCAATTGCACAAAGGGCAACAGCTCCTCGAATTCTCTTTTATTGGTCGTCAGGTAGTCGAGTGTGAAATCGATGAAGGTTTCATCCGGATCAGGCAGACCATAAATAGAAAAATTACCCAGCAGGTCTGTGTTTTGGCCATACTTGAGCTGCAGGTCTTTACCACGCAGACTACTCACTGTACCAGAAACGGTGCCATTCAGATAATACGCTTCATTCGCCAGCGGCAGATCGGGGATAAAATACGCCAGGTCTCCAATCTGAATCTTACTTTCCGTAAAATGTCCGCCAAATCGCACCTTATTAACGAAATCATTGAAGTCGGCCAGGGACTTATAATTGAAGACAATGGAATCGGTGATGTGTGATTGAGGGGTTTCGATCAATAGGTCGGCCAGAAAAATCTGATCGGGGGCTACCTTCAGTTGGGTATGCAGGCTATCGAGTTGAAAGCCGCTTTGCTCTGCCAGGGAAACATGCTTGAGGTTACCAAAAATGGAGTCGGCTTGCAAGGCGAGATCAAATAGATCTAGATCAATTTTTGTGACCCGCAAGTTATTCCAATTCACCTTACCCGGCTGTTGGCTGGTGTCGGCCAGGGTGTTACGCTGGTCAAAAATTCCTCGTGTAATACGCAGATGATCCAAGGTGATGTCCCAGTCGTCCGGGTTCCATCGCATGGTATCATTGCTTGCTACTGGTGCTGGCGTATCAGGCTCAGGCGTTTCCGGTAAGGTATTGGGGAGTGTCCGCAGGAAAGTATAGGGTTGATCCATAAGCACTTCCTTGAGGGCCAGTTGCCGGTTCTCCAAATCCAGTTGATTGAAATGAATATGCAGCCGCCCCAATTGCTGCTGGAAGATGGAACCACCTGCCCAGTCGTTGTAAGCGAAGCGGACATTCCGAAGTTCAATAATGCCAGGGGTAACGGAAAAAGGGCTACCACCTGAGCTCGTTGTGTCGTCTGAAGCAAAGGCATCAATAATAAACTGGTAATTGAAGTCGGTTTGCCCGACCGGCCGCTCCAGGTTGACCTGACCATTTTCCAGATGCAACTGATTCAGCGTAAGATCATTATAGATCAACTGCCAGATGTTGTATTGCAAATACAGCCGACCGGCATGCAGCAACGTGTCCTGCTGCTGATCATAAAAAGTGGCATTATCGAGTGAAGCTTCGAAGAAACCAAAGCGCACGTCATCGACAGTAATCTCGGTAGCCAGCGTTTTTTCCAGTTGCTTGACCACCTGTTGCCCCACAAAATTCTGCACACTGGGAAGCTGTAGCGCCAGAAACACCACACCCAGCAAGATCACCACCGACAGGCCGGAGATCTTCAGCACCCGCATGAATCGGGTCCAATAAGTATGTAGCTTAAAGAGTGTGCGCACTACACCAATGTTAACAAGTAAAAGTACAATAAATCAAGGGCTAACCCACTATTTCCAGGCGTTGGCGTATTATTAATTGTTAAGTTATCCACCGTGTTCGCCTACAATAGGCTACAAGTCAAGCGATAAATCGTTCCCTGCCAGCCATCAAACGCCAAAGCGATCATTCCCCGTATCTTTGTGCTATGCAAAAGCAGCCCACCATTCTGGCTATTGAATCTTCGTGTGATGACACCTCTGCAGCGGTGATCCAAGGGGGGCAACTGCTGTCCAACATTACCGATGTACAGCAAGTCCATGCGCAGTATGGTGGGGTAGTACCCGAAGCGGCTTCCCGGCAGCATGAGAAAAACATTGTGGCGGTGGTGCAGGCGGCTATTGAAAAGGCGGGTGTAGATCGATCTGCGATTGATGCAGTAGCATTTACCCGGGGACCGGGGTTGATCGGTTCGTTGCTGGTGGGGGTGTCTTTTGCCAAGGGATTCGCACTGGCTAATAACCTACCGCTCATTGCCGTCAACCATATGCAGGCGCACATTCTGGCGCACTTCATCGAGGAGCCGCGACCGACCTTTCCTTTTTTGTGTCTGACCGTCAGCGGTGGACATACGCAGATCGTCCGGGTGGATGACTATCTGACCATGGAAGTATTGGGCGAAACGAGAGACGATGCCGCTGGTGAAGCGTTTGACAAGATCGGGAAGATGTTGGGCTTGCCCTATCCGGCTGGTCCGCAGCTCGATAAGCTGGCACAGCAAGGCGACCCGAAGCGATTTACTTTTCCAGAACCGAGAATTCCTGGGCTGCACTACAGCTTTAGTGGCCTGAAGACAGCGGTGCTGTATTTTCTGCAAGCGGAAACGGCTAAAAATCCCAACTTCATTCAAGAGAATCTATCAGATCTATGCGCCAGTGTGCAACATCGGATTGTTACCATCTTGGTAAGTAAGTTGCGCAGGGCCAGTCGTGAGACGGGCATCACCCAGGTAGCGATTGCCGGAGGGGTGTCGGCCAATAGCGGCCTGCGGCAGATCATCGAGTACTATGCGGAGAAAGATGGCTGGGAGACCTACATTCCCCGCTTTGAATACTGCACCGATAATGCCGCCATGATAGGTATTACCGGCTACTACAAGTTCCTTAAACAGGACTTTGCCGACCAAAGCGTAAGCCCGGTGGCCAGGTATAGCCTATAGCAGTTTACCTAACTAAAATTTTCCTTACCACATTGCGCCCTTCAGCAGTTACACGCACAAAGTAAATACCCGGTGCCAAAGCGCTGCAATCAACTTTGGTAGCAGGGGCAGCGGGTGAGTTGGTTAGCACCGCTTTGCCGTTCAGGTCAATTATGCTAATGGCGTCTATTGTGGCCCCCAAAGCTACGGTAAGTTCGTCTTCAACCGGGTTGGGGTACAAGCGTAATTGAGTTTCGAGCAACTCGTTGATACTTACGGTATCAATAATG
>CAJXXO010000343.1 GCA_913062655.1 uncultured Bacteroidota bacterium
TCAGCATGACGGTAGGGCGTTTTGTTGTTTTCATGACGAGATTGCCACGTCAGTCGTTTGCTCCCGCTGGTCGCAACTCCTTCCTCCCTCGTCCTACGTATCCGCCAAAGGCGGAGGAGTAGGAGCAATGACGATGAACATTGATGTTGTATTTAGGTGATACAAAAAAACGCCCCATCCTTTGACGGATGAGGCGCGTATCATTCACATGGTTTTTTTGGCGTAGCCTAGCTGAGCTGAAATTTGATCGGCAGTACGTACTTGACCGGTACGGCCTTGCCTTCCTGCTGACCGGGGGTCCAGTCAGGCATGGCGGCTATCACACGCAAAGCTTCTGCGCTAAAGGCCTCTTCCTCACTGGTATTATTGATGACCTCTACATTGGTGACCTTACCTTCCTCGGAGATCACAAACGAGACATACACGGTAGCCGTGAGGTTCTTCTCCTCCATAGAAGCCGGGTAAGTCAGCTCATTCGACAAGTAGTTGATCATCCCCTCTTGTCCGCCTTCAAACTCAGGCATTTGCTCTACGACCTGATAAACTTCATCGTACTCTACCGTTGGCGCAGTAGCAGGTTCCTCAACCAGGTCCTGCTGTACTTCTGCATTAGTAGTAGGGTTGACAGAGCTTTCGCTATCGCAAGCCCAGAGGGTCAGGCCGGCCAATATCGGCAACAATAGGGCGCGCTTCAGGAGCGCTTTCTTCATGGAAATTGTGGTGTGTACCATAATCATTCGCTTTTTGATTTTTGATGTTGAAAAATGGTTACCTAAAGGCAGCGCCACGGGTTGTGTGGCGTGTTGTATCATTAATTCGCTGTAGCTTCTGCGGGTGATGCCTTGGCTCTGCAGGGCCGCTGCATCTGCCAGGTACTCGTGGTTGGAGCGGATCGCCATCTTGGTAGCATGTACCAGCGGGTGAAACCAAAACACGATGGTGGCCAGCTCGCCCAGCAAGACATCTGCGGTGTGTTGCTGCTGCACGTGTGCGATCTCATGCCGCATCACCGGATGATTCGGATCTTCCAGTAAAGCGGGGGGCGCAAATATGGTATGGCCAAACGAAAAGATCGCCCCATCGGTGGGGATCAGCCGAATACCATCAATACGCTGCACATTCGGCTGCTGCATCATACGGATCAACTTCGTCCAACGCCAGACAAACAGGCCCAGACTCAGCACCATACCGGTCAGCCAGATGATGGTGATCGGGCCAATACCGGGTGTGGCAGTAGCCGTTACTTCTGCACCGCTTACCGTAAAAGTGGGCAAGGTCATCGTGATCAAGCCATTCGACACGCCTGCGCCCGGAAGCGGACTCGGTAGCATCGGCACGATCCAGGGCAAGACCAGCGTGGCCAGCAAGTAGTAGCGATTGAAACGCAATAGTTTATCATGTTGCAATACCAGCCAGTAGGCGGTCAGCAGGGCACCCAGCAACAGCGTGCCGGTCAGCAAATAGGGCAAAGTCATCATATCAGTCGTCAGATTGAAGTTCGTCTAAAAATTGGCGCAACTCGTCTTCTTCCAGTGCTTTCTCTTTAGCGAAAAAGCTGGCCAGTTGCCTATGCGAGCCATCAAAATATTGCTGGAAAAACTCCTTGAAGCGCTGCTTGCGATACTGCTGCTTGGTGATCAACGGTTCGTACCGGTGCGCCTTACCAAAGGACTGGTGGGTCACAAATCCTTTCTCCTCGAGAATCCGCACAATAGTGGATATGGTAGTGTAAGCAGCTTTCTCCGGCAGATGCGGCAAAATCTCCTTTACAAAGCTGGGACCTTGCTTCCACAACACCTGCATCACTTCTTCTTCGGCCTTAGTTAATGTTCGCATGCCGCTAATGTAAAACTAAGATCTTAGTTATACAACTAAAAAATTAGTAGATACCCTTTACTGACAGAAAAATGACGATGATTCTTGCCTACACTATGAGGAGTTAGAGGTTGTGATAATGCAGAAAGCTGAAAAGAGTTATTTTTAAGAACATGGATATAGCGCAATACAAAGCACTGCTATCTGACTTGTGCGAAAAGCATAACGTGAAGCGATTATTTGTGTTTGGCTCCGTGGTTAGCGGAGGGAGCAAAGCCGGAAGCGATATTGACCTGGCAGTAGAGTTTCACCCCATGGATCTTGCATCCTATGCAAAAAACTATTTTGCCCTTCACGCTGCGCTAGAAGAAAAATTGAATAGGCCTGTTGACTTGATAGAATGGAATGCCGTTACAAATCCGCTCTTCAGACAACAAGTGGAAAAAGAGTGTGAACTGATCTATGAGGGATAAAGTAAAAACATGGTTGCTTGATATGCTCTTGGCTCTTGAGGAGATAGAGAGCTTTTTCGAGGAGGGAGCATCTTTTGAGAGCTTTATTAATGACACAAAAACTAAACGTGCTGTTGAACGAAATCTTGAGATAATTGGGGAGGCAGCCAATCGTGTGATCAAAGAAGACCCCGATATCGCCTTGGATGATATTTATCAGATTATTGGTACAAGGAATAGAATTATCCACGGCTACGATGCTGTTTCCTATGAGATTCTATGGAGCATCATTGATACTAGTTTGCCTAAACTAAAGACCCAACTTAAGAATTTGCTTGATGAGTAGACACTCCTCCACTCCTCAACTCCTCCACTCTTCTGCTTTTCCCCTCACAATACCGCCAAATAATCCCCCACCAACTTCAGGTACTGCGCTGCCACATGCACATGGCGTTGGATGATGCGCTCATCATGACTTTGCATCGCCTCGTAGCCATTCACTTTGGCGCGTACATTGGCGCGGTACAGCTTGTAGAAGGTAAATAACCGGCCATCTTCCTCGTCCTCGATCAATGGAATACGCTGCAGGTAGGTCTCCAGAAAAGTGCTGGCCAGGTCTTTGCGATGGTGAAATTCCAGGTCCATTACAAAAAAGGCGATCTCATTCAGCAGGTCGATATGCCGCAGGGACGGGTTGAAATCGATACAGTCAAAAATGACCGACTCAGG
>CAJXXO010000344.1 GCA_913062655.1 uncultured Bacteroidota bacterium
ATATTACAGAAAAGCGTGGGGGACAGTATTTTGCAGCAGCGGTAGGTGAGGTAAATGTAGTAGCCGCCATGAAAGCGCATAACGCTGTGATCGGTGGGGAAGGAAATGGCGGGGTGATTGTGCCCAGGCTGCACTATGGTAGAGATGCTTTGGCCGGCATTGCCTTATTCTTGTCGCACCTGGCTCACTATGGCAAAAGCTGCAGTATGTTGCGCAGCCAGTATCCCAATTATTACATCTCAAAGAACAAAATCCAACTTACGCCTGAGGTAGATGTAGATGCGGTACTGGCCGCCATCAAGAAGCAATATCGCAACCAGGAGCTGAATGAGATCGATGGCTTGAAGATCCATTTTGATACCGATTGGGTACACTTACGTAAGTCCAATACGGAGCCGATCATTCGCATTTATGCCGAATCGACCTCGGAAACCACCGCAGATAGTATAGCCAAAAAGATAATGGAAGATATTCGCGATGTGGTGAAAAACCGCTAGCGCAGCTTATCCAGGTTTTTGATGCGCCAATTTTGCGGGTAGTAGTTGTTGATGCGGTGCCCCAACCCTTTGGCCCAACCCAGCGGCAGGTCATGGTAGGTAATCAAATGCCAGCCTTTAGGCGCCTCCAGTGGGAGGTTTTCCCTGGCCAAATATCGAAGTGCATTTGCCTCGTCCACTGCTAGTGTAGGAATAGTATGGGATACGGCCCCACTCATGGCCAATGCCTGTGTAGGCCGCAGATGAGGTCCCTTTCGGGTAAATGCTGCCAACCCAAAATAGCGAGGATTCAGAACCTCAGCTAATGCGGTAAGGGTTCCCGATTGGGCGGTGGGCAAAAGATGAAGGGTGTTTTGTCGCTCTATGGCTACCCACTCATCTGACTCTTCCATCCAGCTTTTCCAATCACTGTTTCCGCTGCCGGTTGCCGGGGGCGACCACTTTCTTGGCAAGCGATTACCAGGCTTTTGCCAAAGGCCTATAAAGAAACCTTCACCCTTTACCTTATGCGGATAAAATTGATAGCCGGCCAGGTGGCCTTGGTGGACTATTGGGGTAATCCCATGTTGCTCACCCATGGGGATAGGACAGCATTGCCAGGCCTTTTCGCGAAGGAGGGTACTGTGTTCCTCATTTTCACGCCCCTCGAAAGTGCAGGTAGAATAAATCAGGAATCCACCGGGCGCAGTCACTTCCATAGCCGCTTCCAATATGCGGTCTTGCCGGGCTGCGCAGTGTTTTACGTTGGCTAACGACCATTCCTCTGCTGCTTTGGCCTCTTTTCGAAATAGGCCCTCTCCAGAACAAGGCGCATCAACTACCACCAGGTCAAATAGCACTTTTTTACGAGCTATTACCTCCGGGTCTAGTTGGGTCACCAGTGTATTGGGCGCGCCCCACTTGATTATGTTCTCGGCAAGAATGCTGGCCCTCGATTGAATCGCTTCATTACTCACAAGCAGGCTATCCTTGGCTAACAAGGAAAGGAGATGGGTGCTCTTGCCTCCGGGCGCACCGCAAAGGTCAAGTGCGAGCAATGGACCCTGTAATTGGGTGGCGGCTACCGCCTGCTCTACAAACATCGAGCTAGGTTCTTGTACATACAGTGCTCCGGCATGAAAGGGCGGAAAAGTGGTGAATGAGGGGCGATCATCTACATAGTATCCCCATGCACTCCAGGGGACGGATGTAGTTGCCCAGGGCAGGGCAATGCCGGGCTTGCGTGGGTTTAAGCGAATGGCGGTAACAGGGTCTTTCGACAGCGCTTCCAGGAAATCCGGCATGGCTGGCCCTAACCGGTTTTTCATCTGTTCAATAAATGGGAGAGGCCAAGTCATTGCGCTAAATTAGCTGTAAAAGGACGTTTCTATGTATGCTGCACAACTGCCCGCACTTCATCAACCCATTGAATGGCGCGAATGCCGGGACCTTCAGCCAGAGAAGGGAGAGATATTGGTGAAGGTAAGTCATGCGGCACTCAATCATCGTGATCTATACATACAAGAGGGCTTATACGCGGGTATCACCTTGCCTTGCACATTAGGAAGCGATGGCGTAGGGGTAGTGGTAAATGAGTCGGGTGCTTATCAGCAAGGTGAGCGCGTTCTCATTTGTCCAAGTGTGGCGTGGGGCAGCAGCGAGAAGGCGCAGGGTAAACAGTTTAGGGTGCTGGGTATGCCTGATCCGGGCACTATGGCCACACACATTGTAAGACCGGAAGCCGAGGTGTTTCCTTGCCCCAAGCACTTGACGGATGAAGAAGCAGCCGCGTTGCCTTTGGCAGGATTAACCGCCTATCGGGCCTTATTTACACAAGGAAGATTAACCCGTGATGACCGGGTATTGATCACCGGGATCGGTGGTGGAGTGGCGACCATGGGCTTGCTGCTGGCTACGGCCGTTGGCGCAGAGGTATGGGTTACATCCGGATCGCAGGAAAAGATTGATAAAGCCATAGCCCTAGGGGGGAAGGGCGGTGCCAGCTATAAAACAGACGACTGGGGGAAAACCCTGAAAAAAGCCAGTGGTGGTTTTGATGTCCTCTTGGATGGGGCAGGAGGACCGGGGTACAATCAGTTGATGCATGTAGCCAATCCGGGAGGAAGGATTATAAGCTATGGGGGCACGGCTGGATCCATTCCTAAGCTGAGTCCGCAAAAGCTATTTTGGAAACAACTCCACCTGATCGGTTCCACTATGGGCTCACCACGCGACTTTGCGGCACTCCTGGCATTGGTAAACAAGCACGAAATACGGCCGCTGGTGGATAGGGTTTTTCCGGTAAGTGAAATCAATGCAGCCTTTGATTATTTCCGCTCCGGTCAACAGCAGGGAAAAGTGGTGGTGAGTATTGGGTAGAGAGTAGTTAGTAGTGGGTAGAGAGTAGTTAGTAGTGGGTAGAGAGTAGTTAGTAGTGGGTAGAGAGTAGTTAGTAGAACAATCAAACCCTAAACTTTGAACCCTGAACCCTAAACTTTGAACTTTGAACTTTGAA
>CAJXXO010000345.1 GCA_913062655.1 uncultured Bacteroidota bacterium
TAAGCACTTCCCGGCTTTCAGGAGAAAATTTGGCGATAACGTTATCGTACTTATCCCTGATTTCTGATATGAAATAGGGCTTGGAATAATAGCCCCGGTTGACAAATGCGGTGTAGGAGCCGGCCATTTCCTTGAGGGTGAGCTCTGGGGTGCCTAAAGCTATGGAGGGATACGGGGGCACCTCACTTTCTATACCCAGTCTGCTTACCAGGTTGACCACGTTATTCGGGTCGCCCAGGTCGAGCATGAGCTTGGCGGTGATCTTGTTTACAGAGTGCGCCAACGCATCCCATAGGGCGATCATCTCACCTTCTTTATAATCGCCAGAATTCCGAGGGGCCCAATTGTCATACTTTGGGTTGGGGAAGTCGGTGTTCGGAAACTTCAAACATGGCGAGTACCCCAGCTCGGTGATAGCGGCTGCATAGATGAATGGTTTAAAGGTGGAGCCTACCTGTCGCCTTGTAGTGACATGGTCAAGTTTAAAGTGATTGTGGTCCACACCTCCGACCCAGGTGAGGATGCGCCCATCGTAGGGGTCTACCACCAGAAACCCTGCTTGCAAGTGATAGTAATGCCATTTCAGCGAGTCGAAGGGCGTCATAACGGTATCCTTCTCCTTATTGGGGCTATTCCAGTCGAATACAGTCATTTCCCGAGGCGTGTTGAAGGCTAGCTTTATACTATCCATCGGTACGCCATTTTTGCGCATCACGCGGTAACGCTCGGTGGTTTTCATTTTCTTTTCCAGCCAGTCGGGGTTGTAGCGTGGGCTCTCCCGGTCCCATGTCCATGGCTCTGCACGTGTAGCGGCCCAGTGGTCGAAGAAGTCCTCCTGTAGCTTGGCCATGTGCTCCTGTACTGCCGCTTCTCCGTGTGCTTGCATCCGGGAGTCGATGGTGGTGTATATTTTCAATCCATCGGAATAAATATCATAGGTGCTGCCATCCGGTTTGGGATTGTTTTTAGCCCATTCGCGCATGAACATGCGCAACTGCTCACGGAAGTAGGGGGCCAACCCCTCGTTGTGGTCCACTTTGCGATAGTTGAGGCTCAGATCGAGTTGCTTGAGCGAATCTGCCACAGCGGGGGCGAGGTAATCGTACTTGACCATTTGATCGAAGACGGTATTCCTTCTGGTTAAGGCTCTTTCCGGGAAGCGAAGCGGATTGTAAAGTGATGGATTCTTTACCATGCCCACCAACAGGGCGGCTTCTTCCAGCTTTAATTGGCTAGGCGTGGTATTAAAGTAGACACGCGAAGCAGATTTTATACCGTGGGCATTATTGACAAATTCCACCGTGTTGAGGTACATGGTGAGTATCTCTTCTTTGGTGTAGCGTTTTTCCAGCCGGACCGCTATCACCCACTCTTTCAGTTTTTGGGGTATCCGCTCCCAAATATTTCCTGGTCGGCTATGGAACAGGTTTTTGGCAAGTTGTTGGGTAAGTGTACTGCCGCCACCGGAGGATTCGGTTTGCCCTAGTAAAAAGCTTTTTACCAATACCCGGGTCAAGGCTTTGCCATCAATACCGGCATGGTCCCAGTAGCGTCTGTCCTCTGTAGCCACCAGTGCATCTACCAAGTGTGTAGAAAGAGAGTCGTAAGGTACATTGGTGCGGTTTTCACGGAAGAAGTTGCCAAGCAGCACGCCATCACTGGAATAGATTTCGGTGGCCAGGTAGCTTTTGGGGTTTTCCAGCACTTCAGGGCTTGGCAGGTCCCCAAACAATCCTTGGGAGACTCCATACATCAGCAACGAGAAGGATAGAACGGCAAAGACGAACAATGCCCAGAAGAGAAGTATGACCTTACGAACGATACGCGAACGTGCTGTTGCGTCCTTCTTTTTCGCTGCATTGCCTTTGGGCTTGTCCGTACCTTTTCCCTTTGCCATGAACGGATCGGTTTAATACTGATGGAATTTACTGAAAATAGATGGTTACTCGCGGAGATAACGCTGTGTAAAGAAGGTCATGTAGTTGACAATGTCCTTTTGCCGGAAGAAGACACCATAGTTGCGCTTGGAAATGTAGAATACATCGTAGTCTTCTTCTGCCCATCCGCTGAATACTGATTTATTGTAGCGAATGCTGTTGTAGTACTTTTTAGCCTTATCGGCATTGTCGAATGACTTGAGCAAAATCATTTGCAGGTCATTGTTGAGAATGACCGGAGTAATGGATACGCTGGCCAGCCGGAAGAATTCATCATTGAATTGGGCGATCCGGGTTTGCAAAGCTGTGACATCCAACTCAGGATCGCGTACCAGCACGCACATAAAGTGAGCCGATTCGGGCTCCATGGTGTAGGTGTTGGCGGCAATATTTCCCGCATTGGTCTCGTAGCCACGACCCTCAAGCAAGTTGAGCATCGTGACGGCCTGCGGTTGCACTTCGTCATTAGGGTATTTATTGACGATGGTCTGCAAGGTCATTTTGCAAGTATCGTACTTCCCCATTTTACCGTAGATCAGCGCCTCCAGCATATCGAATTTTGGTTGTAGCGGATTGTTGGGGTAGAGCTGTTCGGCTCGCTTCTTTCGCTCCAGGGCCGTCATCAGGTCATCCTGGCTAAAGAACTCGTAGGTGGTAGCGTAATAGTCCTGCAGCTCGTTTTCTTTTTCCTTGGTTTCCTGGATGTAGTTCGGGTTTTGCAGGACCTTGGCGATGATACTTTCAGGAAATTCCGAAATAATGATCGACTTATACTTTTGCGCTTTATCGGGTTTACTGTCCTTATAAATGAGGTAGAGGGTGTAGGCAGTTTCTAACCGGTAGGGGTTGTCCGGGAATCGAGCCATCAAGGTTTCGAAGGCGGCAATAGCCTGTACTTCGTTCTCCAGGCGGTCACGATAAAGATTGCCCAGGTTAAAGTAGGCGTCCATTATTCGTTTGTTGGAAGCCTCCATGGCTTCTGGTGTTTTGGGCAGTTCTCCCAGTTGAAATTCTTCTTGCGTATCGGCT
>CAJXXO010000346.1 GCA_913062655.1 uncultured Bacteroidota bacterium
AGACAATGATGAGAAGTATGTCTTTTGTAATGCGGATGAAGGTGAGCCGGGTACCTTCAAAGACCGGGTCATCCTAACAGAAAAGCCGGAGATGGTGATCGAAGGGATGATTATTGCCGGCTATGCTGTAGGCGCGAAGGAGGGCATCATCTACTTGCGGCATGAGTACAAGTACATGGAAGCTTATCTCGAGGCCATACTCCAGGAACACCGCGATAAAGGCTACCTGGGTGAGGAGGCCTGTGGGTTGAAGGGGTTCAACTATGATATTAGAATTCAGTTTGGAGCAGGCTCCTACGTGTGTGGTGAAGAATCTGCCTTGCTGGAGTCTGCAGAGGGCAAGCGGGGTGAGCCTCGCCCAAGACCGCCCTTCCCGGTGGAAGCCGGGTACCGGGGTTGCCCAACCATTGTCAATAATGTAGAAACGCTCTGTGCCGTAGTCAATATCCTGCTCAATGGTCATCAATGGTACCTGGCCCAAGGCACGGAAGCCAGCCGGGGTACCAAGGTGCTCAGCATTTCTGGCGATTGCCAATACCCGGGAGTATATGAGCTGGAATGGGGGTTCAGTGTGAATGACATTTTAGAAATTACCGGAGCCCGCAATACGCAAGCGGTGCAAATGGGTGGCCCTAGTGGCAGTTTGATCGGAAAGGACCAATTCGACCATATCATCTGCTATGCCGACCTGGCCACCGGTGGATCGCTGATCATTTTTAATGAGACGCGTGACCTGATTAGGGATGTGGTGCTAAACTTCACCGATTTCTTTATCGATGAAAGCTGTGGCTCTTGTGTGCCCTGTCGCACCGTACCTACCTTGATGCGGCAGCGATTGGTTCGACTGCTGGAAGGTAAGGGTACGAAAATCGACATCAGGCAGCTCGAAGAGTGGACCAAGATCATGCCGATGAATCGCTGTGGGCTTGGACATACAGCAGCCAATCCTATTCACTCCTTATTGAAAAACTTCCGGCACTTGCTCGAAGAAAGGATCAACAAAGAATTGGATTTTGAGCCAGAGCTGGACGAAGCCATGGCGGTGAAGGAGTTTTGTGATTACGTGAATCGTGAACCGAACCTAAAACCTGTACTATGAGCCCAACTGTTCATTTCACCATAGATGGCCAACCTTGCCAGGCCAAGCCGGGCGATAAGATTCTGCAGGCGGCTCGCGACAATGGCATTTTCATCCCCACCCTGTGTGATTATGAAGGGGTGAAGCCGGTCGGTTCCTGCCGGCTGTGCACGGTTCGGGTAAATGGTCGGCTGCTGACCGCCTGTACCACTCCTGTTGCGGAGGGCATGGAGGTAGAAAACGACAATGCCGAGATGAATGATCTTCGTAAGGCAGTGATCGAATTACTATTTGTGGAAGGCAATCACTTTTGCCCCGCTTGTGAAAAGAGCGGCAATTGTGAATTGCAAGCCCTCGCCTACAAGTACCAGATGATGGTACCCCGGTTCCCCTATCAGTTCAACCCTCGGGAAGTAGATGCCAGTCACCCCAACCTGATACACGACCGCAATCGATGCATCCTGTGCAAACGCTGCGTACGGCTGGTATTGGATGAGAAGGGCCGCCAAGCCTTTACCTTCAACAAACGCGGTAACAAGGTTACGGTGGTCGTGGACAAAGAACTGGGGGCTAAAATGACACCTGAGCTGGCCCAGTATGCCGCCCATATTTGCCCTGTAGGGGCTATTCTGCCAAAGCCAAGTGGTTTTGAGACACCCATAGGGGAGCGGAGATTTGACAAGAAACCCATCGGATTAGATAACGCTAAAATCGACACCCATGCCTAGACCCGTTCTCGCTACCACCTCGCTGGCCGGCTGCTTTGGCTGCCATATGTCGATTCTCGATATTGACGAGCGCATTGTCGATCTTATCAATTGGGTGGAGTTCGATAAATCACCCCTGGACGACATCAAGCACATCACGAAGGATATTGACATCGGATTGATCGAAGGAGGCTGCTGCAACACGGAAAATGTAGAGACCCTCAAGGCTTTTCGTAAAAGGAGCAAAATTCTCGTATCGCTGGGTGAGTGTGCCATTATGGGCGGACTACCGGCCATGCGTAATGGTATCCCGCTGCGGGAATGCCTGGCAGAGGCTTACCAAGATGGGCCCTCTACGTACAATCCCGATGGCCATCTGCCCAATGATCCTGAACTGCCGATGATTCTCAATAAGGTGCATCCGTGCCATGAAGTTGTTAAAATAGACTACTTCCTGCCAGGATGTCCTCCTTCCGCAGAGTTGATCTGGCGTACGCTTGATGCCCTCATTCATAACCAACCCCTCGACCTACCTTACGAGGTGGTGAAATTCGATTAGCCATGCCTAAGCAAATCACCATAGAACCCGTAACGCGGGTAGAAGGTCACGGTAAGGTGACCATTCAAATGGATGACAACAATAAGGTCACACGAAGCCGGCTGCATATTGTCGAGTTCAGAGGCTTTGAGCGTTTCGTGCAGGGAAGACCCTACTGGGAAGCCCCCGTGCTGGTACAGCGCCTCTGTGGCATTTGTCCGGTAAGCCACCACCTGGCTGCAGCTAAGGCCATGGATCAAGTGGTCGGTGCAGGCAAAGGGGAGGAGCTTACACCTACAGCCAACAAATTGCGGAGGCTGATGCACTATGCACAGATCTTCCAATCACATGCCTTGCATTTCTTCCATTTGGCTTCCCCCGACTTACTGTTTGGCATTGGTGCCGACCCCAAGATCCGAAATGTGATGGGGGTGGCACTGGAGCACAAAGACCTGGCGATTCAGGGCATCAAAATGCGTCAATTTGGCCAGGAAGTGATCGTTTGGAAAAACCTGTTTCTGCCTGTTTTGGCTCTGGGAATTCGCCCTGTAGCCATTATTACGCAACTGACCAGAAGTGCCATGCTGGATACATTGAGCCAGGATTAT
>CAJXXO010000347.1 GCA_913062655.1 uncultured Bacteroidota bacterium
CCTGGGGCAGGGCGCTGACAATAGCATCCTGTTGTACCGCCTTTCTGCTGAATATATGATTCGCCCGAATGTTATTGTTGAAACCTACTTCCTCAGTCGCTCACAAACATTGGATGGGGTAGAAGAATTGACGCGGTATGTTGGGCTGGGACTCCGGGTTAATTTTGAGGGAAGAAGGTTTTATTTCTAAAGAAAAGCCACTTCCCGAGAGAAGTGGCTTGGAAAAAGGCAATAAACAAGGTTAGTCGTGTGGCTCAAGCAGCAAAGGCTTCAAACAGGTTACCTCGATTACCGGCCCTACCATACAGATACTCATTGCATTGATTGTGTCGTATTCTACGTAGTAGAGCTGTTGATCTCGTAATGGCACATCAAAACTGTCAAGATTAGTGGGTTCAAATTGAGTCGAGTCTTTTTCAAACACCCATGTGCAACCGTCCAGTCCTGACCTATCTTTCAGGAGCATCAATTCGCCATCACACGGCAAGGGATCATCTGTGTTGTGGCTCTTTTTGCAGCTTACAAAGCCCAGCGTCAAAGTAAGGCCGAGGAGTAAGGTGATATACTTCATGTTTTCATGGTTTTACGTCTATAACGTCACCGTCCCCCCGATCCGTTGCCTTTATGGCACCTTTACATCCAGGATATAAGCTGTAGAAGGGGCCAGTTGTATGGTGTCGCCAATGGTCATCTTCTTATCCTGTATCACCTCATAGGCTTCGCTCACTCCACCTAGTATTTCTGCATAGCGGCTCTTTTCAATTGTCCTTTCTTCCTGACTATTGTTAATGATGACGACAACTTTATCGTCACGGGTGTAGCGACTGTACACGTATACCTGGTCTTGCGGTAGGTAGTGTTTCAGTTCCCCCTTATGAATTGCAGAAGCGGTCTGACGCCAGTTGAGCAAACGACTGGTAAACGCATAAGCCTCTTGTTGCATCGGGGTGCGTCCCGCTTCCGTAAAGACGTTGGCCGTGTCGCCAGGCCAGCCACCTGGCATGTCTTTGCGAGCTATGCCATGTGGATGCTCATGTACACCATCAAACATCAGCTCCGATCCATAGTACAGTTGTGGAATACCACGTGTGGTAAGGGTAAAAGCCAGCGCCAACTTAACCCGGTCGGGTTGCTCCTCCAGTGCAGTAAATAATCGATTTACATCGTGATTGCTCGCGAAGATCTTATTGCTGATAGGGTCCTCTGCATACAGAAAATCGCGGGCCAGGGTTTCGTAGATTTTATTGATGTTGCCATTTGGCCTAAAGGCATCCATGATGGCATAGAACAGCGGGAAGTCGGAGATGCTACCGATATAGGCATTGTAGCCGTCAAAATTTTCATCATCTCCCTGCCAGTAGGCCTCATCGTGGACATTGGGCAGCCAGGTTTCAGCCACCAGGTAGAAATCAGGATACTCCGCTTTTACAGCCCGCACCCAATCGGCCATCATATCCTTGTCGTTGTAGGGGTAGGTATCCATCCGTATACCGTCAATACCGGCATATTCGATCCAAAAAATGGAGGCTTGAATCAGGTAATCTGCCAATTGCGGATGCTCCTGGTTGAGGTCGGCCATAGTTACGTCAAACCAGCCTTCCGTCATCTTCTTCACATCGTATTCGGTGGCATACGGATCGGTAATAGTGATACCGGTAAAATTGGAGCGGGTAAATTCGGGCCATTGGTGTATCCAATCCGGTGAAGGCAGGTCTTTGATCATAAAGCTGTTGGTGCCCATGTGGTTGAAGACCTGGTCCATCATCACCTTGAGGCCTTTATCATGAGCTGCTTTGACGAATTCCCGGTATTCTTCATTCGTGCCCAGCCTTCTATCGATTTGATACCAGTCGGTAATGGCATACCCGTGGTAAGATTCTTTGGGCATGTCATTTTCCAACACCGGGTTGGGCCAAATGGTGGTAATGCCCAAGTCTTTCATGTAGTCTAATCTAGATTGAATGCCCGCGATATCACCTCCGTGGCGACCATTGGGTTTCGCTCGATTGAGTCCTTCAGCCATCCCTTCGATCTCATCATTTTCGGGATTGCCATTTGTATACCGGTCGGGCATTAGCAGGTACATCACATCGGATGGGTCGAGGCCCTGTGCAATGTTGGGATCATCGTTTCTGGGCTTCAGCTCGTAGTCGTAGGAGGCTACCGTTTTTCTGCCGCGTTTGAAGTCAATGGTAAAGGTGCCCGGTGCAGCTTCACTGAGGTCGACATAGAGGAATAGGTAATTGGGATTTTCCAGGGTAACAATACGATCGATGCGCACACCTGGATAATCGAATGTCGGCCGGGTAGTGGCAATGTCTTCCCCATACGCCATGATCTGAAGCTCCGGATTGACCATGTCCACCCACCAAAAGGCCGGGTCAACCCGGTCAAGTTCGCTGGTGGGCTGCGCATACAACCTGGCAAAGGAAAGGGTAAGGAGCGTCAACAAGACGCCTATAGTGCGGCATGCATATATCATGGCTAATAATTTTGCGCCTAAAAATAAGTACTGGAGATGGGATACGCCGTCAATCTTCCAGCAGTTGGCTCAACTTTCGTTCCAAAGTATAGCCCCGCAGATTGTTGGCAATGATGGTGCCTTCCGGATCGAGTAGAAAGGTAGCAGGGATAGATCGCACACCATAAGGTTTGATCGCCTTGGTTTGCCAGAAGGCCAGCTCACTTACATGATTGTCCCATACCAAGCCATCTTGCTCAATGGCCGTTATCCAATTGGCTTTTGTTTTGTCCAGTGATACGCTAAAGACGGTAAACCCATTATCCTGATATTTTTCATAGAGCTTCACTACATTCGGGTTTTCCCTGCGACAGGGTCCACACCAGGCGGCCCAAAAATCGAGCAGCACATATTGACCACGCAAATCAGACAGGGCCATCGTATCGCCTTGGGGGTTG
>CAJXXO010000348.1 GCA_913062655.1 uncultured Bacteroidota bacterium
ACAATGGGTATAAAACATAGGGCGGACAGTGGTTTCCGCAAGTTTTCGGCACTTAGCAAGCTTGGTTTCGGGCGGACAATTAAGTGCTCCGAAATGCCCTACGTTTCATACCCGAGCCCGTTGGGCCTTATTTAAAAAAATAAAAAAACATTCCCACAGCCCAGGAGGAAAAAATATGAAGACAATTAAATATTTTCGGAATGCGAGACCTATTTATTCACGTTGGCCCGGTACTTTGATGGTCATCACCGGTATTTTGCTAATCCTCATCGCCCCGATTATCGTTTGGTTGTTTCGTGAGGAGTTTGCCAATCTTAATCCCCGCAGTCTCTTGAATATGTGGTATGGTGCCGGTGGTTTCCTTCTACTTTACTTGACTGCCGGTCTACCGCTTGGTGCAATTCTGGTAGCAGCCGGAGGTGCACATCTATACCCATCAACCACACGCGCACGCCGTATTCTGTTCCCACTCCTAGGTATTCAGATAGTCTACTTTACCTTTCACGCCATCCGCCTTATGATTGATTTGAAAATTCCATTTTTGCTCTTCGCGATTATGGGATTTATATTTATCTTTCTGTTCTTAACAATTGTAGGAATCTGGGCCCGTAAGCGTCCAGGGTTGAAACCACAGCGTCAACGAGTAATCGACTTGCAGTTAGGTGCTGCTTTGTGTTTCTTTTCCGCTGCGTGGCAATCCTGCGGTCTCTTAGGTGCGCCCGGCTTTGCGATGCATCCAGAAATTGTGCAAAAGCTAGGCAACCAATCCTTTATTGCGGGGCAAGCACTTGCTACTCATATTTTTTTTATTTTCGGATTTGTCTTTCTATTATTATCTGTGCGAACAGAGCCCGCTAAAAATCAAGATAATGGCGAACATCTGGACGGGCACGACCAGGCAACATAAGCGATCTGATGAAATGATACGGTATTCATTTATTTAAGTATTAGTCAAATTTGGGAATATGCCTGATCTGAACTTAGCATATAAGGATGAAACCTTCCTAACCTATGTTGCACATCCATTAGCCAAGAAACCTTATCCTGGGGTTGTGGTCATACATGATGCACTGGGTATGAGTACGGATATTCGTAATCAGTGTGATTGGCTGGCTAAACATGGATATCTTGCTGCAGCTCCAGATTTGTTCTCAGGCAGGTCGTTTTTTGGGTGCATGTTTACCATCATAAAGGAGCTCAACAAAAGGAGTGGTCCGGTATTCGATAAAGTTGAATTAACAAAACAGTATTTATTGAATCATCCAACGTCTAATGGGAAAGTGGGTGTCATTGGTTTTTGCTTTGGAGGAGGGTTTGCCATTATTCTTTCCGCTGGCTATGGGTTTGATTCTGCCAGTGTGAATTATGGACCACTTCCAAAAAACGCGCATGACACACTTAAAAACGCGTGTCCCATTGTAGGAAGTTATGGAGCTATGGATAGAACCCTAAAAGGCACAGCTGACCGTTTAGAAGAAATACTTACTGACCACCATATCGTTCATGATGTTAAAGAGTATAAAAACACAGATCATTCATTTATGAATAATCATGATCCAAGGGAAGTACCAATGTTTATCAAGGTCATATCAAAGGTCTTTGGTGGTGGTGCTTATCATGCCGATTCAACCATAGATGCCAGAAGCAGAATTATTTCTTTTTTTGATAAAACCCTTAGATAATACGTGCTACTATATTGAATAAGCGGTATTGAAAAGACCACTTATACTTCACCCTTGACACCCCACCTCATAATCATTGACTTCACTTCATCGCCACTTCCTTGCCTCTTTACAGGGGCTGTGTCTGTAACCACACACGTCCTACCTACATCGTTGCCGTAGTGCCTGGTAAGGCAATTGCAGGTCATTGCCATTGGCTGATCGGTATTTTCATACCTCTCCTACCTTTTATTCATCAGATAGGCTGATATAATAGATAAAGTCCGTCCTGGGTGGGTGCTGCAGGCCCGCCTGGCGCCCCATGGTGATCAACTGTCCCCGGTGGTAGGTGCTGTGATTCATACAGTGATGGATCATATCGGCAATCACCGTGTAGCGCTCCCCGCCCGACCTCGGCCGCTTGGCTTGCAGGTCTGCCGCAGACATGGTTTGTACATACTGCGCAAAGTTCTCCGAAGCGGCCAACCATCCCTGGAGTAGCTCCTCTTTGCTCCCCGCAAAGTTTTGAGCAGGTGAATGATCAGCCGATTCCCCTTTAACCGTCTGTAGCCACAGGTACTCGGCATTCCAGATGTGAAAGATGGTCTCCTTAAGACTGGTAAAGCTGGATTCAATCTCCCGGTCCAGGTCAGCTTCTGAGGCTGTGCCCAGCCAGTCGGCCAGTTGTTGGTTGGCCCAGTGATTATAGGCCGTATAGCGATGCAGCATTGGGGCATCGTCCGGTTCGCCACTAGTGGTCATCGACATCCTATGTGGATCGGAAGGCAGCAGGACGCTTTGTACGGCCCCCATTGATGATATACCCGCGGAGAGCATGAGTTGGAGGGAGAGTAGTGTAGGTAGCAGCATAGTATAGTTTGTAAGGACTGATTTGATGATTCGAAAATAAATCATAGTTGACTTTCCGCATTGCCCCTATTCGCCTTCCTCCACATGGTTTGCTCCCGCTCCATGTACTTCGTGAATTTCCGGGGCAATGGCAGCGACAACGCCAATGGTGTACCCTCAACCGGATGAGACAACTGCAATCCTGTGGCGACCAGGAACAACCCTTTATGCTTCAGGTAAGATCCACTGTGATACAGCGGATCTCCCACGATGGGATGGCCGATCGCATGCATGTGCTGCCGCAGTTGGTGCTTACGGCCGGTATGAGGCGACAACTCCACTAGTGACACATAGCCGCAATGCAGCGAACGCACCTGATC
>CAJXXO010000349.1 GCA_913062655.1 uncultured Bacteroidota bacterium
GCAAAGACCACCTTCTTCAAGAACTGAATCAACAGTCCATCCAATACACTGGCTGCCGTAATCAGGATAAATGCCCCCACCCGTTGGAAGAGCATCAATACCCCCATGGCAATGATAAAAGGAGCTTCGCCAAGCTGGGTGATGTACTTAAAGGCACGGTCTAGCTGTTCTGTGCCATTCTGTTGAAACCACAGCACCACTTCCCCTTTGGGTATGGCCAGCAAAAGGATACCTCCGGCCACCAACCAGAAAAGGCCCAACACGATTGTAAACTGTACGGGAAAGGTCAACCGGCTCATCCAAAGCGTTTTTGCAGCCATTTGCGCACCTTGTTGTAGGCCATGGCATAGTTCTCTAATATCAAAATCGAAGAATCGTTTACCGCTTTGTAGGTAAAGAAGAGGGCAATGGGCAACATGATAAAAGTAGCCGACCACATGCCCAGCCACGGCTCTACCACATCATTACGAGCTATATCTTCTCCGATCTTGTATAAAATGTAATAAATGACATAAAAAATAATGGCAAAGATGACGGGGTACCCGAAGCCGCCCTTTCGCACGATAGCCCCAAAAGGGGCGCCCACAAACAACAGCACCAGGCAAGACACAGCCAACATATACTTACGATGCCACTCAATCTGCGCCCGGTTGATGTAGCGGTTGTATGACCGCTGCTTCAGCAGTACCGGTGTCTCAATGCGGTCTTTTATCGACTTGGCAAAAGCAATAGCCCGATTGAAAGATTGTTCGATACCATTCTTATCCAGCCAGCCGAGTGAATCGGCCGCAAAA
The DNA here is from genome assembly GCA_913062655.1 of uncultured Bacteroidota bacterium. Lineage (GTDB taxonomy): Bacteria > Bacteroidota > Bacteroidia > Chitinophagales > S012-47 > CAJXXO01. The sequence goes on from CAJXXO010000349.1 coordinate 795, forward strand.
GTCAAGGTATCCGGTGCAGGTAACATAGCCGTAGAAGAGTCGCGGTAAAAGTAGAAATAGGGATCCATGATATCGCGCACATTCTGCGCCAGCTCAACCTTTTCCGACCGCATGGAGTCGATAAAATAGCTGAGTTGTTTCATGTTCATCATAATATAGTGGTTGCGGTACCGCTCCTCATCGGTGCGTGTCAGCTCAAATTCCGACAGGTCAAAAACCTTTTCCATTTCCTGAAAAGCTGTCACTGTCTGCCGGTTGACCCGTGCCTTGCCCTTCTGGTCAGGACGCATCACTTCATATTTTTTTCCGCTGTAGAGCCGGAACACGAGAAACTGATTATCGCGGGTAGTAAACATGATACCACTATCAGCTACCATTACATTGTCATTTGACCTCCGGCTGGTTTGGTTGGCCACATATACCCCATAAATACGCTGCCCATCGGCTCCTTTACGATCTATTTTGATGACATAATCATCAATATCGGTGTAGAATTTATTGGGCTCAATATCCAGGGCCGGCTTCGACTGGGTGATGTCAAATAAGGTCGTATAAAACTTCAGGTTGGCATTGGGCATCACATAATTGGAAAAAGCCAGAGAACCCAAACTGAGTAACAGGGTCGCCACGATAGCACTTCCCATAAAGCGCCCCAGCGATATGCCAGACGATTTTAAGGCTGTCAATTCGTACCGCTCACCCAGCGCCCCAAAAGCCATAATACTGGATAGGAGTACCGCCAAGGGGAGCGCAATGGGCACCACATTGGCCGATAAGTACAGGATCAGCTCCAGGACGATGTACCACGCTAATCCCTTGCCGACAAAGTCATCGATGTAGATGTAGAAAAACTGCAGGACGAAGAATAGGAGCACGATGAAGAAGGTGACCATAAACGGCCCTGCAAATGCCCGCAGTACGAGTAGATCAACTTTCTTCAAATTGGATAGTTTAGTGCCCGATGACAAAGTTACACATCCCACCGGAGGCCATCACAACGTTACAGAACACCGATTTCTTTTCTTTCAAGCGGCAGTTCACGAAAGAATTGATAGCATACCTGGGTGAAATGATAACGCAGCTCAAGGCAGACCCCCTGGTGCAGGCCTTCACCTACCCGGCAGGCACTGATGCTACAGTAGGCAAGATCACCAAAGGGGAGAATTACCGGGGGTTGCCCTATGTGATTGCTGATTTTCCACGGTTATTTTCCCCGGAGTCGGTAATGGCATACCGGGTAATGTTTTGGTGGGGCCATTATTTTTCCTGTACCTGGCATTTCAGCGGTGCTGCTTTGCAACAGTATTACCCGTTGATCAAGTCCAACTGGGTCGCCTTGCAACAAGAAGAAGCGCTGGTAGCTAGGGAAGGCGATGAATGGCAGCACGCCCTTGAGCCACCGGTATATCAGCCCATACAGTCAACCGTATTGTCTGCAGCCCCGCCTTCTTTTCTCAAGATAGCGATACCTGTGCCCTTCGAGGCACACGAGAAATGGTCGGCTGTTGCCATGGCATGGGCGCGTACGATGTTAACGGTATTGCAAGATTAGCCGCCAATGCGCTTGTACAACTCCTGCACCTGATTATCCCACAACAGTTTGTTGTCGTCCAGTTCGTAGTCGGCCGCAAAGTCGGTGATGTAGAGAATGGTATCACCGGTCACTTCTGACTTTTCGATCTTAAATTCGAAGTACTCGGAATCATCGCTGTCCTCCCAGCGGTAGCGTACCACTTCCGGTTCGATCTTGTCTACACAGTTGGCCCGCTCTTCGGTGCCACTCCATTGGAAAATGTAGGTGTCGCCTTTGGTATCCACGTGATCGGCAAACCATTGGGAAAGGCCAGAAGGTGTGGTGAGAAAGCCGAACAGGATATTGGGAGACGCTTTGAAAACGTACTCCATTTGGTAAGGTTTCTTCGTCATGTCTGGCATGTCAACTCTTTTGGGTGATTTGAAAGGTACCCTTGGCAAGCGTTGAAAGGGCGTGTAAAATGCATTGCCAATTGCCGCAAACGTACCATTTTTTAGCGAAAGGCCCCTTTACGAGTACTGATTTTTTTATTACTTTTCCAATAAGTACCTGAAAA
>CAJXXO010000350.1 GCA_913062655.1 uncultured Bacteroidota bacterium
TCCTCTTTGAATAAATATAATAGCATGTACACAGCATTTTTCTGATCACCCGTGTCCACTTTCGATGGGTTGCTAGTGCCGGTCATGCACAGCCAGACATCTTTTGGTTTTCGGGTGTAAAACCCTATCGCTTTTCCAACCAATTGTATTGACCTTTGTTACCGGCTCATGGCAAAGGCAGTGGTCATAGGATCAGGGATAGGTGGTATAGCGGCAGCTATTCGACTAGCCGTAAAGGGCTATGAGGTGACCGTACTCGAAGCCTTTGAACAGCCGGGGGGTAAACTCAATGAATTGCGGATGGAGGGCTACCGCTTTGATATGGGGCCGAGCCTTTTCACGCTCCCGGAAGAGGTGGACGCCTTGTTTGCCTTGGCGGATGAAAAAGTGGAAGATCATTTCAACTACGAACCCCTCGAAGTCATCACCAAATACTTTTACCCCGATGGATCCACCCTCACCGCCTGGCAAGAGGTAGAGCGATTAGCCAGGGAAATTGAAGAAAAAACCACAGACAGTGCAGATACCTTCAAGGCCTTTCTGCGCTATTCAGAAAAGATCTACGACCTGACTAAGGATACCTTCCTGTTTCGGTCGTTGCATAAGGTGAATACCTACACCACACCAGAAGTCCGTAAGGCCCTGTTCAATGTCCACAAGCTGGATCTCATGCGGACCATGCACCAAGCCATAGCGGCCCAATTCAAAGATCCTCGTTTGGTGCAATTATTTGACCGCTATGCCACTTACAACGGCTCCAATCCATACCAGGCACCAGCAACGCTTAATGTGATTCCCCACCTGGAGCACAACATTGGCGCCTTTTTTCCTACAAAAGGAATGTACGACATCACCCGTTCATTGGTCGCCCTCGCGGAACGACAAGGAGTGACCTTTCACTACCAGACGCCTGCTAAGCGAATACAACACAATGGAGGGCGTGTGAACGGTGTAGAGATACCGGATCAAGTACTACCGGCAGATGTGGTGGTGAGTGATGTAGATGTGACCAAAGTGTATGCGAAATTGTTGCCTGATGTAAAGATCGCAAAGCGATACATTAAACAGCCGAAGTCCAGCAGTGCCATGATATTCTACTGGGGCATGGACAGAAGTTTCCCAACATTAGACCTGCACAATATCTTTTTCACCAGCGACTACCGACAAGAATTTAATCAGATTTTCAAAGAAAAAGGCTTCAATTCCGATCCTACTGTTTATGTATTTATCAGTAGCAAAGTAGTAGAAGGGGATGCCCCTGTTGGCGGTGAAAACTGGTTTGTGATGATCAATGTGCCGCATAATGATGGGCAAGATTGGGACCAACTGGTGGCACTTGAGCGAGAAGCTATCACCAACAAATTGTCGCAACAATTAGGCGTGTCCGTAGCTGATCACATTACCTGTGAGCATGTGTTGGACCCAAGAGGCATCGAGCAGCGTACCAGTTCACATTTGGGCGCCTTATACGGCAATAGTTCCAACAACAAGTTTGCGGCCTTCTTGCGGCACCCCAATTTTTCCCGCAAAGTGAAGGGCCTCTATTTTACGGGAGGCTCAGTACATCCTGGAGGAGGCATTCCACTCTGTTTAGCTTCCGCCAAAATTGTGGATCAACTGATTGCAAACCCCTAATTTTGCGCGATGGAAAAATCCTTGTCCGGTTCCACCCACTTTCGATTAATGAAATTGCCCCTATGGCCTACTGTTGCCGTATTGGTGATTGTATATGCGGTGGGTGTGGTAGGCTTATACCTGGAAGAAACCCAGGCATTGTTCATGGCCTTAACGCCCCTGAACCTGGCGGTATCAGCCATCTTATTGTTTGCTTTTCATCGCCATTGGAACAAAGCATTCTTTACCTTTTTTATCGTTACCTATTTGGTCGGATTGGGCATAGAGATGCTGGGCACCAACACCGGATGGCCGTTTGGTGCCTATACCTATGGCGCCAGTCTGGGTACCAAGGTGGTAGGTACGCCCTTGATGATCGGCCTCAATTGGTTGATATTGGTATATGCTACGGGTGCCATTTCCAGAAAACTGCCCATTATTCGTTTGGGCCGGGCTGTTGTGGGGGGGCTGCTGATGGTGATGCTTGATATTGTGTTGGAACCGGTTGCCATCCAACTCGATTTCTGGACCTGGGAAGCTACAGAAGTTCCGATAGCCAATTATATTGCCTGGTTTGTGATCGCTTTTGCACTGCATGTGTTGTATCAAATGCTGAAGTTCAGGAAGTCGAACCAACTGGCTCCGGCATTGTATATTGTAATGTTGTTATTTTTCACCACACTAAACTTCCTGTTGTAGATGACTACGCTGGAATGGATCGGATCGATCGCTTTAATGCTGGGCACTTTTGCTTTTATGGAAGGGGTGGCCTGGTTTACGCACAAATATATTATGCATGGTCTGCTATGGACCTGGCACAAGGATCACCACCAGAGAACCAAGGGTTTCCTGGAGTGGAATGATTTGTTTGCTGTCTGTTTCTCTTCGGTGGCCATTGTACTCTGTGTACTGGGTCTACCTGAAATGACCTGGGAATTTTGGATGGGCGCAGGGGTAACCCTGTATGGTATCGCGTATTTCTTTGCCCACGATGTTTTGGTGCATCAGCGACTGAAGATATTGCGCAAACCTAAGAGCCGGTACCTACGCGCCATTAAGCGGGCACATTATGTACACCATAGTAAGGTGGAGAAAGATGGAGCGGAGTCTTTTGGCTTTTTGTTCGTTAAGAAAAAGTACTGGCCGGAGTCGTAGGTCACTTTAAACGAAGGCAAAATCCTACTTTCGTAGATGCGGTAAACAAAACCTATCAGGTGGCGTTGCACTTGCATTCAAAATGATGAGCGCTTGAAACGATCTG
>CAJXXO010000351.1 GCA_913062655.1 uncultured Bacteroidota bacterium
CGCCATTTTTGACGGGGCCGATGTGGTCATGCTTAGTGGAGAAACTGCTATGGGTAAATACCCGGTGCAAGTCATCGAGACAATGCGCAAGATCATAACTACCGTGGAGGAAAAGTCAGACATCTATTTCCGCCACCTCACAGCTAATCCGCATTCCCCCACTTTTATCTCCGATGCCGTTTGTTATTCTGCCTGCCGCCTGGCTGAGTCGGTGCAAGCCAATGCTATCATCGGCATGACCCGATCTGGCTATACCGCTTATATGACCAGTAGCTGCCGACCAAAAGCCAAGATTTATGTATTTAGCGACAACAGAAGGCTGCTTTCCCGAATGAGTTTAGTCTGGGGGGTACGGGGCTTTTACTACGATCAAATGGTCAGTACCGACAACTCAATAAACGATGTACAGGAATACCTGAAAGAACGCGAGGTCATTACGGCAGGTGATGTGGTCATTAATCTGGCGAGTATGCCACTGCACAAGCAGGGTAGAACCAATATGGTGAAAGTGACGAAACTGGAGTGATATGGAGATGAATGTTGCGTTATTGAAAGAGATATGTGAAGTGCCGGGTGTGCCGGGCTTCGAACAGCGTATCCGTGAAGTGGTATTGCGGGAGGTGACGCCACTTGTCGATGAGGTACGTGTTGATCGTATGGGCAATGTGATAGCGGTAAAAAAGGGCAGCGCCCCTCAACCCCAAAAGATAATGGTGGCTGCTCACATGGACGAGATCGGTTTTATTGTCAAGCACATTGATGAGAAGGGTTTTATTCACTTCCATCCACTCGGGGGCTTTGACCCTAAAACCCTTACCGCACAGCGGGTCATCGTTCATGGCAAGGAAGATGTTATAGGGGTAATGGGGTCCAAGCCCATCCACATTATGACCCCTGAAGAGCGGAAAAAGAACCCGGAAATAAAAGACTACTTCATCGATCTGGGCATGCCCAGAGAAGAAGTGTTGAAGGTGGTGAGCGTAGGCGACCCGATCAGTCGAGAACGGCAACTGATCCAAATGGGCCACTGCGTAAATTGCAAATCGATCGACAATCGGGTTTCTGTCTTTATCCTAATAGAAGCCTTGCGGCAGATGGCTGCACCTGCCGATGATGTCTATGCCGTGTTTACCGTACAGGAAGAAGTGGGCATTCGGGGGGCTATGGTAGCTACCCACGGTATTGATCCCGACTTTGGGTTGGGGTTGGATACGACTATTGCCTTTGATACACCAGGCGCACAACCACAAGAGATGGTGACCGAACTGGGCAAAGGGGTGGCCATCAAGATTATGGATGCTTCCGCTATTTGCGACCCGCGTATGGTGCGGTTTCTACGCCAAACTGCTGACCGCCATCAGATCACCTGGCAAAATGAAGTGCTCACCGCTGGGGGCACCGACACAGCCGGTATCCAACGTATGAGTACCCAAGGCTGTATTGTAGGCGCTTTATCCATACCTACACGCCATATTCACCAGGTGATAGAAATGGCCGATACTCGAGATATCCGGGGAACTATTGACCTTTTATCCGCTGCTCTTGTTACCCTTCCAGAATACGATTGGAATCACTAAAACCAAAACCGTATGTGGAAAGAAGAAAACAACCAACTTACACGCACTTTCGAATTTGATGACTTTGTAAATGCTTTTGGCTTCATGGCTCAGGTAGCCATACTGGCTGAGAAGCATGCACATCACCCGGAATGGTCCAATGTGTACAACAAGGTTACGATCAACCTGACCACCCACGATGCCGGTAGCACCGTTACCGAAAAAGACCGTCAATTAGCGGCTGCTATCGACAAGCTGGTGGACTAGGATTCGCTAATTTTAGCGGCTCCAAATCTTAGCTATGTACGATGCGGATCAACAGAAAGTCCTCCTTAATAGGACCAAAGCCTTTTTGCAGGCGAAAGAAAAGCTGGATACCGACAATGTAGATGCACTTCGGGATGTGCTACGCTTCCACGAATGGCGCTATTACGTGCAGGACAATCCCGCTATTGCCGACCCGGAATACGACCAGCTTTTTAAGCAATTACAAGCGTTTGAAGAGAAGCATCCCGACCAGGTAACACCCGATTCTCCTACGCAGCGAGTAGCTTCCGATCTGACCAAGGAGTTTCCTGAGGTCAATCACTTGCGCCCAATGTTATCGCTGGACAACTCCTACAATGAAGAGGATCTCAGGGATTGGGATAGGCGGGTGCGCTCCTTTTTGGAGCAAGATGCTAAGGTGGAGTATTCCGTTGAGCCCAAGTTTGATGGGGCTAGTATTGCCATCGTTTACGAAGATGACTACCTGCGCAGAGGGGCTACACGTGGAAATGGAACCACCGGGGAGGATGTAACCCCCAATGTGAAGGTGATGAATACCGTGCCGCTGAAGGCACCCTTCTCGGAAAACGGCATAAAGCGAATCGAAGTGCGGGGTGAGGTTATGATTAATAAAGCCCACTTCAAGCATTTTAATGAGCAGCGCATGGCAGAGGGTTTGTCCATTCTAGCCAATCCGCGCAATGCGGCATCCGGCTCCCTGCGGATGCAAGATGCCAAAGAAGTAGCCAAACGCGGACTGGAGGCCTATTTGTACCAGGTGGGTATTGCAGAAGATGCCGAAGGCAACTCCATGCTGGATGAAGCCGTTACCACCCATGCTGAGTCGATTGCACTGCTGAATAAACTGGGCTTCAAGACCCCCACCGATGAGATCCGGGTCTGCACGCGCATGGAGGAAGTGCTGGCATACTGCCGCGAGTGGGAAGAAAAACGGGATGATTACCCCTATGAGATCGATGGCATGGTCATTAAAGTGAACCGCTTTGATCAACAGGAACAGTGTGGCTACACTTCGCACCATCCACG
>CAJXXO010000352.1 GCA_913062655.1 uncultured Bacteroidota bacterium
AACAATCAGCAATATCAATATGCCTTTCCCCAACTGAAGGGGCTGCCCATCTCATTTACGGTGCAGCAGGGAGACCTTACCTACGAGTATACCTTGAAAGATATGGAGCCGGAAACCAAAGCCCTGCGTATCTTGATTCCCAAGCAGTATGACTCATTGCCTTTTGAGGACTTTATGGCATTGGACTACCCTTGAGTAGCTGCCCCGGATGAACCGGGGCCGCCTTTCATCAGTCGAGTACAATGTGGATGTCGAATTCACCGTTGAGCGACTGCCCATGAATCTGCTCCAGCAGGGCTACATACTTCTCGTGCATGTCTGCCGATTGCGCCTCTCCATTCACCCGCATCGTAGTAGCATCAAGGTGTAGGTCGAGCGGTTCGCCTTCTTGCCACAAGCCATCCTGCTTTAGTGCTGCTTTCAACTGCGTAGCCATTTTATCTTCATGGTCAGCTTTCTGCTCTTCCCGGATTTCTCTTTCCATAATGCGAATTTCACGCTCCATATCGCGCATGCTGCGGGCAAAGTCTCCTTGATAGGCTTCCGCCCATTGGCGCATTTCTTCACCGAATGCGCGCATTTGCTCGGCATAGTCTTCGTCCCATTCTGCTTCCATCTGTGCAAAGGATTCACCAAAAGACTCGCCCCACTCTTCCATCAGCTCGCCCACTTGCTCGCCCCATTCTTCCATGGCATCACCCCATGCCTCCATGGTAGCTTCACTACGATCAGCCGGCATAGCTGGAGGAGGGGGCAATACGGGGGTTTGGGGTAGGTCCAGGTTCTCCGGGACAGGGGGTAAGGGTGGTGGCGGGGGAGTAGGCGGAGCCGGGGGTGGCGTGTCTACGGTTACCGCGCTAGTCAGAAAGGGCACAGGCAATACAGTCTTGGCCTGTGGAGCTGCAGCCAGCATAATAATGCCTGCCAGCAGTAATGCAGCAATGACAATTGATGAACGATTCATGGTATTGGTTTTTAATGATGTAGAGTGTCCTAAAAGACGCTTTACCCGCAGTAGGAGCGGTTGGCGTTTTCGTCCGAGCGCAAGCAGCGGCTCTGCACTGTGCATGGAATAGCTCGATACCTGAGCAAGTGCATTGGCAAGCGCAGCTTTATCTCCGGTTGCAGCCGTGGCGAGGTCATCGCAAGCCGCCTCGCGGCAAGTGTCAATCTCCGCCATCAGCCAATGGACAACGGGATGATAAAACAAGATTGTTCGACCCCATTGCTGTAGCCAGTACGAGAGGTAATCGTGACGAGCAATGTGCGCTAGTTCATGCGCTAAGATCGCTTCCAACTCCCGCACGCTCAACGTAGCCGATAGCCCTTCCGGTAGAAAAATGAAGGGGCGCCAGTGTCCGAGTGTGGCCGGTAGGGTTAGCGCACTTGTCTCAACCAGTCGGACCGGCTTGGTGATGCCCATTTTGTCCGCAATGGATTGCATGCACTGGTACAGCAGGTGGTCATGTGATAGGGTTGGGGCTTGCTTGAGCTTGTTGATGCGCCAATAGCCAAACAATATGCTGCCCATGTAAAACAGTGCACCCAGCAGATAGCCTATCCCAATCCAAACCTGGTGACGATGCACCCAGTTGTCTATCTTCTCCGATAGGGTTACAATGGGCGTTTCAGGTGTAGGAGATGAAGCAGACAGTAAGGCCCCTTGTTCGATCGAAGGAAGAGAGATAGCGTTTTCATGGTTTTCCCATCCGTATCCGATCATGATGGCCACCGTACTGCCTGCTAATGTCAGCAGCAATACATTATAGAGGAATCCTAGTCGCCTGGGTCGGTCGGGCCACAGCGATTGGGCCACCAACGCCACACCGAATACGATGAGACCCAACCAAAGGGAATGGATGATACCCCAACTGATGGCTGACCAGCCCTGGAATGCTATGAGTTGTTCCCAGCTCATCCGTTAGAATCCTTTTCTTCCAGGTTATCCAACAGCGCACGGATCTCATCCAATTCTGCTTTAGAAGGTTGTTGCTGTCCCAAGGCTTGCAGTACCAGTTTGCTGGCAGAACCTTTAAAGGTTTTTTGCAGAAACCGGGACAATAGCTTTTGCTGCGCTTTTTCTTCCGAGATAGCGGCTGTGTAGATATGGGTGCGTTTGTCTTCGTCACGTTCCAACAGCCCTTTGTCATGCATGATCTGCATCAGCTTGAGGGTGGTGGTATAGCCCACCGGGCGCTGTGCTTGTAATACTTCATTAACAAACCGAACGCTGGAGGGCCCGTGGTCCCAGAGCACATGCAAGATCTCCAGTTCTGATTCCGTTGGCTGTGGTAATGATTGACCCATGCTTGATTTTTTCTCTACTACAAATAAATACGATAGACTTCGTACGAACAAATTATTACTACGAAAACTTTCGTTTTTAACTTCTTTTAGCGGATAGGTACCAAATTAATTGCGACAAATAATGAACCTCAACCGGTAGCAACGCCTTTCAAGTCGTAATTTCGCAGCGTGAAAGACACCGTAAAACCATACGATAAAGAAGGCAGCAAGAAGGAGCAGGTCGCCAAGATGTTCAACACCATCGCGCCACGGTATGATCTACTCAACCGGCTGTTGTCCTTTGGTATTGATAAGATCTGGCGGAAGAAGCTGGTGAAAGCTGTGCGTGCACAACAACCGGGCAACATTGTTGACCTCGCCACCGGCACCGGTGATGTGGCCATGGCACTGACCAGGATTCCTGATGTACCCATTACAGGCCTGGATATCGCGAAGGATATGCTGGCCCTGGCCAAGCGAAAGTCTCGCCACCACAATATGCAAGACCGCATTACATGGATACACGG
>CAJXXO010000353.1 GCA_913062655.1 uncultured Bacteroidota bacterium
GATCATTCATGGCAATGGCCAGGACGAGACGAAGAAGGTATCTGTCCGCCTCGCCACCGATGCCAACCACCTCATATTTGTGATCGAAGATGAAGGCAAGGGCTTTGATTACAATAACCTGCCGGACCCCACCGCTCCGGAAAACCTGGAAAAGCCAACAGGCCGGGGCGTGTTCCTCATGAAGAACCTGTCTGATATGGTTATCTTCAATGAAGCCGGCAACCAGGTAGAAATTCACTTCAAATTGTAATACACCCCATGCCGATCACCTTTCATGTGGAAGAGATAGATTTTAACCTCCCGCATGAGGAATCACACATTACAACCTGGCTCAATAGGGTAGCCAACGAACACGATCAATCGATCGCACAACTTACTTACATCTTTTGTGCAGATGATTATCTCCTTACGATTAACCAAACCTACCTTCAGCACGATTACTACACCGACATCATCACTTTTCCCTATGATGCTGCAGAGGGTGCAATAATGGGGGATATCTTCATCAGCGTTGACCGGGTGCAGGAGAATGCGACCCAATATGGACATCCTTTTGCAGAAGAACTCTACCGGGTTATCGTACATGGCCTCCTTCACCTGATAGGGTTCAACGATAAAACGAAAGAGGAGGCCCAAAGCATGCGACAACAAGAAGACCTTCACCTTCGAAGCGCCCCACATGTTTCACGTGAAACATAGCGTTTTCAATTTGGCACTCATTTTTACTGTTCCACGTGGAACATCTTTCCATCCCTTTACCTTATATACCTTTGCAAAAAACGAAGCCTGAATGTTTCCGACCTATGATGTAATAGTAGTTGGCGGTGGCCATGCCGGCAGCGAAGCGGCAGCAGCAGCAGCAAATATGGGCGCCAAGACCCTCTTGGTGACCATGAATATGCAGACCATCGGGCAGATGTCTTGCAACCCCGCGATGGGTGGGGTGGCAAAAGGACAAATCGTCAGAGAAATAGATGCCCTTGGTGGTTACTCCGGTATTGTTTCTGATCGATCTGCCATACAGTTTCGCATGCTCAACCGATCCAAGGGGCCTGCCATGTGGAGTCCGCGCACGCAAAATGACCGCATGCTCTTTGCCCAGGAATGGCGTACCATGTTGGAACAGACCCCGAACCTCGACTTTTGGCAGGAAATGGTCAAAGGTATTGTTGTCAAAGACGGGGCAGTGGTAGGCGTGCGTACCGGAATGGGGCATGAAATACCAGGCAAGTCTGTGGTGCTAACCAATGGCACCTTTCTGAACGGCATTATTCATATTGGTGAAAAACAGTTTGGCGGAGGCCGCGTAGGGGAGAAAGCAGCTACCGGCATAACGGAACAATTAGTTGAGCTGGGCTTTGAAAGCGGACGAATGAAAACCGGTACACCGCCTCGCATCGATGGACGCAGCCTCGACTACAGCAAAATGGAAGAACAACCGGGCGATGACGACCCGCAAACCTTCTCTTTCAGCCCCGATAGCCAACCTATGTCACATCATAGGCCTTGTCATATTACCTATACCAACCCGGATGTACACGACATTCTAAAGACTGGCTTTGAACAATCGCCAATGTTCACCGGTCGGATCCAAGGCATTGGCCCGCGGTATTGCCCTTCCATAGAAGATAAGATAGACCGGTTTGCAGAACGCAATAGGCACCAAATATTTGTAGAACCAGAAGGCTGGCACACGGTAGAAGTGTATGTCAATGGATTCTCCACGTCACTACCCGAAGAGGTACAATACAAAGCGCTGCAAAAAATTCCGGGCTTCGAACAAGCCAAAATGTTTCGCCCCGGCTATGCCATTGAATACGACTACTTTCCTCCTACCCAATTGCAGCACACACTGGAAACCAAGTTGGTCCGCAATCTGTTTTTTGCCGGCCAAATCAATGGCACTACCGGCTATGAAGAGGCCGGCTGCCAGGGTATGCTGGCCGGGATTAATGCCGTGCGGAATGTTCGGGAAGAAGCGCCCGTGATTATCGATCGCTCGCAAGGCTATATGGGAGTACTTATTGACGACCTCATCAATAAAGGCACCGATGAACCCTACCGCATGTTCACGTCCCGTGCCGAGTATCGCATTTTGCTGCGTCAGGACAACGCTGACCTTCGTTTATCGCACATTGGCCACAAGTTGGGTCTGTTATCAGATGAACGCATGGCATTAGTGACAGCAAAAGAGGAAAACACCCAGGCCATCATTTCCTGGATGCGCCAATACTCCGTAGACCCCAATGAGGTGAATGGCTTGCTCGAAGCGCAGGGTACTGCTCCTTTGAAACAGAAGGTGAAGCTGATCAGCTTGGTTAGTCGTCCGCAAATATCTATCACCGATTTACGCGCGCTACCAGCCGTTGCCGAAGCCTTAAAAGACTATCCAAGAGACCATGTAGAACAAGCGGAAATTCAGATCAAATATGACCGCTACATTCAGAAAGAGCAGGAAATGGTGGAACGGATGCAAAAGCTGGAAAATGTACCGCTTCTGGAGTCCTTTAATTACCGCGAACTCAAAGGTCTCTCCGCAGAAGCAGCAGAGAAGCTATCCACCATAAAGCCGCATTCCCTAGGTCAGGCGAGTAGAATATCTGGAGTAAGTCCTGCTGATATCTCTATATTGATGGTACATTTGAACCGATGACGATCAAACGTTTTTGGTGGCTGGGTGTCTGGCTGGTCTTATATGCATGTGCCAATCAAGTAGCACCTACCGGGGGCCCGAAGGATGAAACGCCTCCGGAAGTGGTACAACGGATACCAGATAATGACACTACGCAATTTACCGCACCC
>CAJXXO010000354.1 GCA_913062655.1 uncultured Bacteroidota bacterium
CCGAGGGACACCCCAACAGTGCATGCTAAACGGTTGTGGATAGAAAAAAACTGGTAATTAGCACGCTATATCCGTACTTTGCAAAAAACAACCACCATGCGCATATTCATCGATACCGCCAGCATTGACGAAATCAAAGAAGCCCACGCTCTAGGCATTCTAGACGGAGTCACCACCAACCCTAGCCTGATGGCTAAGGAAGGCATTACGGGCAAGGACAACATTATAGATCATTACAAACGCATCTGCGAGATTGTAGATGGCGATGTAAGTGCTGAAGTAATCAGTACCGACTTCGAGGGCATGGTTCGAGAAGGGGAGGAACTGGCCAAAATCCACGATAATATCATCGTTAAGGTGCCTATGACCGTTGATGGTGTAAAAGCCATTCATCATTTGTATGAAAACGATATCCCCACCAACTGTACACTCGTCTTCTCTGCGGCCCAAGCCATTTTGGCGGCAAAAGCCGGGGCGTACCTGGTATCGCCCTTTATTGGCCGCATAGACGATACCAATTGGGAAGGCATGGACCTGATCGATCAGATCGCTGAGGTGTATGCGATTCAGGATTTCGAAACAGAGATTCTGGCAGCATCCATTCGTTCTTCCAAGCACATTGTACAATGCGCACAAGCGGGTGCAGATGTGGTAACCTGTCCGCTGAGTACCATCAAGGGCTTGTTCAAGCATCCACTTACCGATATTGGGCTGGAGAAGTTCCTGGCCGATTACCGGAAGGGCAATAGCTAAGTCGTGATCGACAAAATTGGGTCGAACGTAGCCTTTGCGGCCGACCGACTCCGAGCCGGGAAGGTAGTTGCCATACCCACAGAAACGGTGTATGGGCTAGCGGCCAATGCGCTGCACCCCGAATCGGTAGCGCGGATTTTTGCGATCAAGCAGCGACCGGCCTTCGATCCGTTGATCGTTCACCTGGCCGCATCAGCCGACCTGGAAAAGTATGCTCAATCTGTACCGGAGAAAGCGCGTCAATTAGCTGCGGCCTTTTGGCCCGGCCCCCTTACCTTGGTATTGCCTAAAAAGGACCTTATTCCTGAACTCGTCACAGCCGGCTTACCCACCGTAGGTTTGCGCCTACCCAACCACAAGCTTACCCTCGAACTGCTGGCACAATTGGACTTTCCGCTGGCTGCTCCAAGCGCCAACCCGTTTGGCTACATCAGTCCCACCACCGCGCGGCATGTATATGATCAATTGGGTGAGCAAGTCGATTATATTCTCGATGGGGGCCCTTGCACTGTTGGCCTGGAGTCTACCATTGTGGGGTTTCCAGCCGGAGAGCCTGTGCTTTACCGGTTGGGGGGCATCGCACTGGAAAAACTGGAAGCGGTGATAGGCAAAGTCCACCTGCAGCTCAACGTGTCCTCAAATCCACAGGCTCCGGGACAGCTTACCACGCACTATGCCCCGCGCAAACCGCTGCTGCTGGGGGATATTGCCACCCTGGCAAAAGGTAAAGACCTGTCGAAATGGGCGATTATATCATTTCGAGACGCTTATGCACAGTTGGGCGCTGGCAAGGTGGTGGTCCTCTCTGAGGACGGCCATTTGGAAGAAGCGGCTGCACGCTTGTTTCAGGTCCTACGCAGCCTTGATCAATGGGAGGGGGAGGGCATTTTGGCCGAACCCTTTCCAGAGGAAGGACTGGGCCGGGCGATCAATGATCGCTTGCAACGGGCGGCCACGCACAGTTGATCTTTGGCCAGTCTACTGATTCTTCTGGCGCTCCAGCCACTGCTTGTACTTTTTTTCCGAGCTGTACCAGGTGAATAAGCTGATAAATACGGCATAAATCACAGCCGATACAGCATTGGTAACCAACTGATCCTCAGTGGGAAAGTGACCATCAAATACCCAGTCGATCAAGCCCAATAGCAGAAAAAAGATGACCAGTTGCAGCAAGCCATAACTGGAGAGGTAGCCTACCAGGCCTCTCTCACGGGTTTTACCCCATTCCTCTTGCCAATTGGTTCCGCGTTGTCTAAACATACTACCTAATATAACAAAGGCCCGTCAATAGTGACAGGCCTTTGAGTTTTCTTTATAACAATCGCTTACGCTTTGCCTTCGCTTTTCTTAGTTAAATCCGTCATCACCGGAGTGGCTACGAAGATAGAAGAGTACGTACCTACCAGTACACCCAACAGGATGGCGAAGGAGAAACCACGAATGGCTTCACCACCGAATAGGAACAGTACCAACAATACCAGCAACGTTGTGCCAGAGGTGATCAAGGTTCGACTCAACGTCAGGTTGATCGCTTCATTGGTGTTTTCTATCAAACCACGCTTGCTGTTATCTCCGATCACTTCACGTACCCGGTCAAACACGATCACCGTGTCATTGATCGAGTAACCGATCACCGTTAATATGGCGGCAATAAAGGGCTGATCGATCTCCATGGAGAAACCCAATAGTCCATGTAATAGTGAATAGATACCGAGCACGATCAGTACATCGTGCGCCAGAGCCGCCAGGGCACCTACGGAGAACTGCCATTTCTTGAATCGCAGCAAGATGTACAGGAAGATACCGATCAAGGCAACAATGGTGGCTACAATAGCCCGGTTTTTAATGTCATCTGCAATGGTGGGTTGTACGGTAATGGACTCCAGCACAAAGCGCTCGTTGAATTGCTGACGAGATATCTCGCGATCACTCGGCAGGTAGTCTGCCAAACCGGCCATCAAGGTCGTCTCCACAATGCTGTCTGTTTCCGTACCGGTAGAGTCGATCATGAAAGCGGTGGTGATCTTCAACTCAT
>CAJXXO010000355.1 GCA_913062655.1 uncultured Bacteroidota bacterium
CAAAGGTGCCGGTCGGCCAATGGCGGGTCCAATCGAGTTCCTGCTTCTCCAACGTAAAGTGAGGGGTTATGGTGTGGGGCGCATGCCATGGCGCTGCATGAATCGCCTCCCAAAGAGGCTTTGCTTGAGGATGTGCGTGTTGATAGGTGTAGTTAAGTGATGATATTAATTCTTGTTCAAGTGGTTGTAATTCAAGGCCTACATAGTGAAACATAAAGTGATGGTCTAAGCTATGTAAAGCTGTGAGCCAGGCATTCAAGCCGGTGCCAAAGCCCACCTCCATAACGCGGATGTGCTCCTTTTGCTGCGCAAGTAAAGGCTCCAAACCCATGCGGATAAAGACATGCATGGATTCAGTGTACGCGCCATGAATAGAGTGGTAGTGCTCATCCAGTGCGGGTTGGTAAAGGGAGGAAGAGCCGTCTTGGGTAGTGATGTGCTGTATCTTCGGCTGAGACATATAACAAAGGTACAAGTATCGAGCGGTAGTGGCTATTTTAAAGTAAACATACAGAATAAGGCCTATAAAAAACTGATAAAGAGCTATTAAAAAAGATGAAAAAAGGTGTTGCTAAAATTATTGGTATCGATATTGGATAAAAGAATGCCTGCAAAATTGGTGCATTTCCAGGGGTAACTGATTTTTGTCATGCGGCATCGTGAGCCGGCCGGCTAATTTTGATGGGCCTCTTGTATCCAAAGCCTGACCTATGACCATTAACACCACTTTATCGAAGTCTTTGCTGTGTGAAATCAGTTGGGAGGTATGCAACCAAATGGGCGGTATCTACACCGTTATTCGCACAAAGCTGCCGCCACTAGTAAAGCATTTCGGTGACCGCTACTGCATGATTGGACCGGCCGTAAACCCCGATGCCGAGGCTGAGTTTGACCCCATCACCGACTATTCCGATGCGTATGGGCAGGCGGTGGTGAAGATGCGTGACATGGGCTACGATGTGCAGTATGGTCGTTGGTTGGTGACGGGTCGGCCAAAGGTGATTCTCCTGAATCCCACCAATGTTTACAACCGGTTGGACAATATCAAACGGCATTTACTGGAAGATCATGGCATTGATAGCACCAACACCGATAAGCTATACGATGAGGTGGTTTTGTTTGGGGACTTGGTACGGACCTTTCTAAAGATCCTGGACCAGGAAGTAGTCAAAGGTAAGCAACCCATACTCGCCCAATGCCACGAATGGATGTCGGCACCGGGCATCCTGGATATTGAGAATGATGGACTGCGGGTCAAGAGCATTTTTACCACCCATGCCACCATGATCGGCCGTTTCCTGGCCATGAACGATCCCAATTTTTATGAAAACCTGCCCAAGTACGACTGGCAAAAAGAAGCCAGGAAATACGGGGTGCTCGCCATAGCACAGGTTGAGCACAGGGCAGCTCTGGCGGCAACGGTATTTACCACGGTAAGCCAGGTGACGGCACGGGAGTGCGAATGCTTGCAGGGCAAGCGCCCCGATGTGGTAACCCCCAACGGGCTGAATATTGAGCGCTTTTCAGCTTACCATGAGGTGCAAAACCGGCACATGGCTTACAAAGAGCGTATCCATCGATTTGTGATGGGGCACTTCTTTCACAGCTACTCCTTCGACCTGGACAACACCTTGTATTTCTTTACCTCCGGACGATACGAATACCACAATAAGGGCTACGACCTCACCCTGCGCGCCATCAAGCGCCTTAATGAGATGATGAAAGAGGCGAAGGTGGATACCACGGTGGTGATGTTCTTTATCACCCGCAGACCCAGTTGGTCAATCAACCCCGATGTGTTGGAAAGCCGGGGGGTGATGGAGGAAGTCTATCGCAATTGTAAGGCCATCACAGACCAGTTGGAAGACCGCTTGTTTTATGCAGCCGCTTCTTCTATGGGAACCCATACGTTGCCCAATCTTAATGAACTCGTGGACGACTACTGGCGGCTGCGCTACCGCAGAACCTTGCAAAGCTGGAAATCGAGTAAGTGGCCGATCATCGTTACCCACAACCTGAAGGATGATGTAAATGACGACATCCTTACCTACCTGCGTAAAGAAAGAATGGTCAATAGCCCATTGGATAAGGTGAAGGTGGTGTATCACCCGGACTTTATCAGTTCCACCAATCCACTATTCGGTATTGATTATACCGACTTCATTCGTGGGTGCCATCTGGGGGTATTCCCAAGCTATTACGAGCCGTGGGGCTACACACCACTCGAATGTGTAGCTTCGGGTGTACCAACCGTTACTACAGATCTGTCCGGCTTTGGCAAGTATGTGCAGGAGCTCGATCAGGATCATGAGGAGGCGGGTGTGCATGTACTCAAATATGCCGGCCGCTCCATGGAAGAAGCCGCTGAGGACATGGCCCATTACCTCTTCCATTTTGTGAAGACGACACGCAGGTACCGAATGATTCAGCGTAACAAGTTGGAGGACTATTCTGAGCATTTCGACTGGAAAAACCTGGCACAGCGGTACATCGAGGCGTATACCAAGGCGCTGGAAGATTAATCCACGCGCTTCACCAGGGCATAGCTTTCCCGCACCGCTATTTGCGCCATCTGTGGGTGTGCGGAAAGAAAATCTTCCAATTGAGGGGTGCGCAATAGGAGGTAGCCGGGCTTGTCGAGGTTACCATACAAGATAAAATCACGCATGTATTGGCTATGCATCAGGTACGCTGGTTTATCGGGGGTGGTGGATTGTACCTTCTCCTCCCGGAATGCAAGATAAGCAGGGGTGAAGAGGGTGCTTTTCTTCATGGGGTGGTAGAAAA
>CAJXXO010000356.1 GCA_913062655.1 uncultured Bacteroidota bacterium
TCCGCCTACCGGAAAGCTTTGAGATACTTGGCGATGGCGTGTACATTCAGCCCAACCCAGAGCTGCGGCCTGAGCGGAGTCTGAATACCAACCTCGGCATTAGGTATCGTGTGGAGCATCAGCCGTGGCAGGTGCGTACCTCCGCCAACTTCTTCTATCGCTTTTCCCGCGACTTCATTCGCTACAACCCCATTGGCCCATTTGGGGCCTTTGAAAACCTGAGCCATGTCCGTTCGTTGGGCGTGGAAGGAAGTATCCACCTGACCTACCGCGAGCTGGCACAACTTCAGGGCAGTTTTACCTGGCAAGACATCACCGATCGCACCCCCTTTGATGAAGGTTTGCCAAATACCAACTTTACAAGCCGTGTACCCAACATTCCCTACCTCTTTGGCAATGTACGCCTGGGGCTCTCGCCCTGGCAGACCGATTGGCTGCGCTCGCTAACTGTATACTGGAACACCCGCTATGTGCATGCTTTCTTCCTCATGTGGGAGAACCTGGGGAGCCGGGACAGCAAGCACATTATTCCGCGTCAACTTCTGCATGATGTGGAGGCAGAACTAGCCATGCGGGACGGACAATATAATCTCTCTTTCTCCATCACCAACCTCCTGGATGCTCCGGCCTTTGACAATTTCAACATTCAAAACCCGGGGCGGGCCGTCCAGGTCAAGATGCGTTACTTCCTGCAATAAACCATACGATGATTTTAGAAACAATAACAAGTAAAAAGTTGAACCGCATGAACCGAAAGTTGAATTTGATTTTGTGTGCTGCAGTGGCCAGTATAGTAGTGCTGACCGCTTGCAAGAAAGAGGACCCCATTCCAGAACCCAATGACGAAGCCGGTATTACTATGGCTTTTAAAACAACCGGTGGTAGCGAAACAGAATACATCATTACCCAGGAAGACATCATGTCGGGTGAGATATCTGCCGCAGGTACCGGCATTGAGCAGACCGGCTGGCGCTTTTACTACCCGGTTGGAAACACCCTCTTTGCTTCCGGATATAGCGAAGACAACCAATGTGCTGCTTACGCTCGGGACGAAAATGGCGATATCGTACAGAAAGGGCAGTTCATCTTCGATAATGCCCTGGAAATGTTTGGCGCATCAGATGACGAGCAGACCTTGCTGGCGATGGAGATTCCTCGTGCCGGCTTTGCCAACCGCAAGCTCCATTTCGTAGATGTGAATACCGGCTTTGTCAAAAAGATCGTGAGTACCCGCATCTTTGAATCCCAAAGCGATTCGCTGATCGCGTGGCCAACCGCCTTGGAAGTGCGAGGCGACAAGTTGTTCGTGCCATTCCATATGCTCGATGCCAAGGGCTGGTTTACCACACCGAGAGCCGATACCGCTTATGTGGCTGTGTATCCTTATCCAGGGGTAGATAGTGTAGAGAAGATCATCAAAGATCCTCGTACGGGCAACATTGGCGTGAATGGCGCCACTACTGGTATGATAGAAGCAGACAATGGGGACCTGTACACCTTCTCGTGCGGGGCAGAGATGGCTGGTTTTGCCCCAGCCGCCAACACGCCATCCGGCATTCTGCGCATCAAAAATGGAGAAACTGAGTTTGACCCCAACTATTTCTTCAACATTGAGGCCGCTACCGGTGGCAAGCTGTTTTGGTTTGACTATGTAGGCGACAACAAAGCGATAGGACGCCTCCTTACCAGCGATGATGGTGGTGCCTGGGCGGCTTTTGGTCGTGATGTTTTCAACCAGAAGCTGGTCATCCTTGACCTGGCCAACCAAACGGTTACCGATGTGGCCAATGTACCGCTGCATGCCAAGCGCTATTCTTCACCTGTACTGGTAGAAGACGGTAAGGTGTATGTGAGCATCGAAACCGCCAACGAAGCCCATGTATATCAAGTGGATATAGCGAGTGCTTCTGCTACCAAAGGAGCGAAGATCATGGGTAAGACCATTAAAGGCTTTTACAGGCTATAGCCCTTCAGATTGATGCATTTCGGAGCCCCGCGGATCGATAACCACGATGCGCGGGTACTCTCTTTTTTTAAGTAAGGACTCTATGAGCAAGCGTTTCAACCGGTTTAGAAAGTGGGTGGGTCAGCTCCACCTGATCCTGGGATTGGCAAGTGGTACGGTGGTATTTATAGTGGCCCTCACCGGCTGTTGTTGGGTTTTTCAAGAGGAGATCCAGTCCCTGCTGGACCGGCACCGCTCGGTGGAACCGCTGGCACAGCCAGTGATTACGCCTACCGAGGCGAAGGCCATAGCTGAGCAGGCCATACCCGACCGATCGATCCATGGCGTATTGTATGGTGCCGCTGATGAAGCCGTGGAAGTCATTTTCTATGAGACTGAACCGGAAGAGTTTTACCAGGCGGTGCTACTCAACCCTTATAGTGGTGAAGTATTGGCTACCGAAGACTATTTGTCGGGCTTTTTTGCCTTTGTGTTGGATGGCCACCTCAACCTCTGGTTGCCGGAATCGATCGGCAACCAAATTATCCGTTGGGCGTGTGTGATCTTTGTGATTATGCTTCTCACGGGCATTGTATTGTGGTGGCCCCGCAACAAACGCAGCCGCAAGCAACGATTTCAATTTGTCTGGACATCCTCCACCCGCTGGAAGCGTAAGAATTACGACCTCCACTCTATTGTCGGTTTCTACGTCTCTATACTGGCCCTTATCGTAGCCTTTACGGGGCTGGTCATGGCTTTTGAGTCGGTAGAAGAGGCCACCTACTCGTTACTGGGCGGAGAAAAAGAACTGGCTTTTCTCGTGCCTGACAATG
>CAJXXO010000357.1 GCA_913062655.1 uncultured Bacteroidota bacterium
CTTTCGTCCATTGAGGTATGCCAGAAGCGGAGTACTTAATTACGATCACGTCAGTGTATTCGACTTTAATTCGTGAGCCTTCTACGTTCGCACCATACATTGCATCGCTGGTTAAGTAAAGCTCACCTGTGGGTGTTGGGTCGATTGACCTTACTTTAAGATCTTCAAATAAGGATATATCTCCTTGTAGGCTACCATCCTTATGGAGACGAGCATAGTAGCCATACCTTTTATTGTCAATTGGCACCGACCGATCTCCGATTTGTAACAGTTGTGTACACTCTCCAATTACATGAATGGTGCCATCGGGCGTGACAGCAATATCCTGGAGAACCTCGCCTTGATAGTATTTCTTGGCGGTAATGATATGCGACCATAGAACTGTGCCCTGTTGTGTTATTTCGGCAACATAGCCCCCCTTTTCATGTTCCCCTGCTACAATGATGCTGTTGGAAGCAGTAGGCTCCATAGCTTTCACTGTCCTGAAATCCTCGCCTAGGCTGTAGATAGCATTGGCCTCTATCTGTGCCCACAGGGGAACACTAATCAGGAAAACAATGATTGAGCATAGGCTTTTGTGAACGGTGTTCGTGTTCTGACTCATAAGGGATGGATTTGGGTAAAGAAATAAGAGTGCTGTACCAGTAGGATAAAGAAAAGATCTTGGCAGAGGGGGCCATCGTACTTACCGGGATATGGCTGCAAGGTATCGGCATGCCAAATGATCTAATAGGTATCTAAATTGACCCATATCCAGTATACTTTTTATGATGTAGGTCAATGCAAGTAAAATGGTAAGCTGTGGTATTCAGAGCGGATAGTGATCCGATTATGTAGCTCATTGTACAAATGCTGAGCTTCCTTGCTGATCCGTCCTTACGGGTATACATCCCATAAAAGACGGTGCGGATACGTTGCCCGGCTGGCGTAAGCAGATCCCACTCCTGTACCACCGTTCCATCTTCTTGTTTCGTCCAGGTAATGCGGTCACGAAAGGGGCCTATTATTGCCGCCCGAATCAATTCCTGTTCCTCAAAGGCCCACTACACCTTTCTGTGTATTATTTTTGGTATACACCCATTCCATCGCCACTAAACCCAAACCCATGGCAACTGCATTGGCTACACAAGAGAAGATAGCAGCCACCTTCAGGCGGCAAGTACAAAAGGATAAGCGGATTCAAAATGCCTACCTGCTGGTCCGGTCGGACAAATTGGATATTGCGCTCAACCTGGCCGAGGGCCAAACCGGGGAGGTGCCGGCCCACCCGCAGCAAGCGTGTCACCTTGCATCGGTGGGGAAGCTCTTTACGTCTACCCTCATCATGATGCTGCAAGACGAAGGGCGCCTGTCGGTTGACGATCCCATAGCCCAACACCTGGATGCGGAACTGATGGCCGGTCTGCATGTCTACAAAGGCCATGACTATTCAGGTGATATTCGGATTAAACACCTGCTACAGCAAACCTCCGGGTTGAGTGATGTCTTTTTCCCGTTGGTGAAGAAGATGCTGAAAGACCCCGAACTGTCCTTTACCATACGGGAAGCGCTGTCCTGGGGTAAAGCACATCAGCCACCTGTGAGCCCGCCCGGCAAAAAACATGTCTACAATGACACCAATTATTACCTGCTGGGGCTGATTATCGAACAGCTCACACAGCAGTCTTTCCATGAAGTCGTGCATGAGCGGATATTTGATCCGCTTGGTATGGAGAATGCCTACATCCAAAGCTACTCCAGCCCCAACGTTTCACCGGCCTATCCTCCGGCTGCTATCTACCTGTCGGGTATCAACTTTATCGAAGACGAAAGATTTGGCAAGATCGATTATGCCGGAGGTGGAGTAGTGGCGCCTTTGCAGGAGTACCTGTTGTTTTTGCAGGCCCTCGTCAACGGCCAATTGGTGCAGCCCGCCACACTTCACCAGATGATTAATGACGATGTGGTTATGGGATTTCCGGCAATCGGGTTCAACTATGGCTATGGGGTTTGGAAGCCCAAAGCCATTCCGCTGCTGATGCCCAAAAAATACTTCTGCTGGGGATGTGTGGGCGTTACCGGAGCATTTATGTTTTACCACCCCTCTACCGAAGCGTATGTGATCGGCACCTTCAACGACCAGGCTTACACCTCCAAAGCCTTGCGGTTTATGCTAACGAAAGTCATTAAACCTTTGCTCGACCTGGATAAATAATGGGATAATGAAAGCATATCTAACCTTCAGTTTACTGTTTTTTATCGTACATGTGGTGTGCTATATGGTGGCAGGAGTAATCGACCTGCAATTGGCCAAAAAGATGTATGCCGGTAAGAACCGGCTGTACAAGTCATTCTTTAGAAACATGGATGATGACAAAGAGAGTAACCGAATCGCTCTGCTATTGCTACCCTCTCAGCTTATCAGGGCCGTATTAATGTCGGTAGTGTTGTACCCGATACTGCCTGCGCTGAAGGCTTTGTCATTTGAAATGCAATTCCTTTTTATGGGCTCTCTCATGTTTGTCTATGCAGATTTTGCTAGTGCCATACCCTTTTCAAATACCATTGAAGGCCTTGTTTACCTGCAAAAGGAATTTGTGAAAAAAAGGGTATTCTGGACGATTCAGCTGGAAGCGATCTTATACAGCATTATGTTTGGCTTGTTGGCGGCCTGGATAGTAATATGAAAGGGCGTGACAAGTGTTGTCTTCCGAATCCGCCAAAGGCGGAGGGGGCAGGTTCAACGTTCAAAGTTCAAAGTTCAGTGTTCAGTGTTCAGTGTTCAGTGTTCAATG
>CAJXXO010000358.1 GCA_913062655.1 uncultured Bacteroidota bacterium
TAGGGACGATCTATCGGTAGCTATATAAACGGCACCCCAATAGCTGTGCCGTCAGGTACAGCGCTAATGATTTTGAGCGACATTTGGCGTAGCCTTATCAGGAATCAGAACCGGAATGTCGTCCGAATCACACCACCGAAGGCAGAATAATTGTTGCTGGTCTGCAGATTATCGCGCGGTGCATCGAAGTCTACCTCATCATTATAGCCAAGATTATTGCTATTCCGATCCAACATCTTGACGTAATTGATTTCCCGGTCATACACCTCCCACGTGTCAATCTGTTCCTCACCATCTTGCATGTAGGATAGATACTCTCCTTTTGCTTTTTTGCCGGACATCTTTGTACCAAACAGTCCCACGCCTATGTCTATGTTATCGCTCAATGAAAAAGTAGCCCCAATCTCTGAGAAATAACCGATACTAAACCGGTCCCACGATCTTTCTTCATAGGAGTAGGCGAAGCTTCCTGATCCCCCTTCACCGGTCCAGGTAATGCCACTAAAAACGGGTAGCATGAACCCACCCCGGGCATACATACCCATGCCATCCTCTATAGAAGTCCGAAGGGTAACATGTGGTGTCAAATCCAAGCGCGTAAAGGCAGCATAATCAGTAGACACGATACTATTGGAGGTGAACTGATACTCATACTGATCAGTCATCTGTTTGAAACCTTTCGTAAAATTAGCCCCAATGCCCACATCCAAATAGCTGGTAAGCGGAAAATTGACATTCAGATTTGCGGATAATCCAGTACCCAAACTGCCGCAAATCACTTCGGTAGAGGAAACATCATCTGCTTCAAAGGTAGATTCGCCCAGAATACCGGGCATACCGTACTGGTAACCGACTCCTACATCAATACTTTGGCCATACATAACAAGAGCACCCATGACCAGGGATACAGTAAATAGCGTTTTCATGATAACTGGTTTTAGTTAGTCTATACAAGATACGTATTTTACTGTATACCTGCACTTTTCATAACTAAATAACAGCTATTTGTAAACTGAGTCAGCTCGCATTCCTAATCATTTGCAAGAAAGTAGTATTCCACTCTTGCTGTGTTATCAACTTGTCGATTCCTTCAGGGACGACCACACCATGCGGAAAGATAAACCCATTCACCCACTGGATGGGAATGTGTTCAAAGACATCTGCCTGATCTGCGGCTACCTCTTCTACTAACAGTTGATCTACCAATTCTTCCGGCAGCCTGCTTTCATCTATACATTTATCAGGATCGGCTATAACATACACTGGCACCTTGAGCAGTACTGCTGCTGCACACAGCGGCATGGAGCCTACCTTATTTACGAAAGAATGTTTGGTAATGACATCAGCACCCAACAGCACATAGTCACATTGCGTAAGATATTTACCTAAGGCTGCATCCTCAATGAGATGCACTTGGTACGCCTGCTCACGCAGGGCATCTGCCTGCCATTTACCTTCGTTAGCGGGGTGCCCGATAGCTTGAAATAGTTTTGTGTCAGCTATTATCTCTTCGTTGGCCGCTACCTGCAGCAACTGTTTGACTGCGCTACTCTGTGAATGCAATAACACTTTGGCCCCTTGTAATACCTGTAAACTCCGTAACTGAAAATAATGTCTAGCTCCCCTGGTAGCATCACCACGTGCTTCAGTAGTCCACCACTTTTGCAATGCAGCGGCTGTTGCCCCCTCCTCGATTTGCTGCACATAAGCATTTAACCTTCGAACCACTACAGCAAAGTGACCGAGCTGTGCCATCACCGTTTGTAACCATTGCCGCAAATCCTCTGTCGCAGTAGGCAGTTCGGCAGGCTTCAGCCCCGCCATTTGCCTGGCCAATTGCCGCCATACTGCACGAGAGCCATCGGTTCTATTGTCAAAAACGGGTTGAAGAAGGGTATTCCACTGCATAAGCTTAATTAATAAAATCGACTGATCTCTTCCAATGGCCTTCTGCTTAAATCCGGCACTTGCGCATCTGCTGCCGGATAGCCGACCGGGATCAGTAAAAACGGTCGCTCATTCTCAGGCCGGTCAAGAATCTTGGTGAGAAAATTCATCGGACTGGGTGTATGCGTCAGCGCTACCAATCCGGCATGGTGAATGGCGGCCAACAAAAAACCACAGGCCAGGCCCACCGACTCATTCACGTAGTAATTGTTCTGTTTTTCGCCATCAGCACCCACCTCATAGGCCTTTTTGAATACTACGATCAACCAGGGTACGGTCTCCAGAAAGGGCTTTTGCCAGTCGGTGCCCAGAGGCTCCAGGTCCTTCAGCCACCGCTCGCTCATACGACCATGATAGCTGGTGTATTCCTCTTCCTCAGCCGCTTTCCGGATTTCTGTCTTGATGGCAGGAT
Organism: uncultured Bacteroidota bacterium; assembly: GCA_913062655.1. GTDB lineage: Bacteria > Bacteroidota > Bacteroidia > Chitinophagales > S012-47 > CAJXXO01. The sequence goes on from CAJXXO010000358.1 coordinate 2,360, forward strand.
CCTGTACGGCACAAAAGGTCCACGGTTGCTTGTGCGCACCCGAAGGAGCTGTGCTGGCCGTACGTATGATGTCCTCGATCACCTCTTTCGGTACCGGTGTATCGGCAAAATCACGTACCGTGCGCCTTTGATCCATCCAGGTATAAAAAGAACGGGCGCGTTCCTGCATGGTGTGGGCGTCAAAAGTTTCTCGCTGGTACGGTATGAAGTTGTTCGCGTTGCTCATGGTCGTAACTCGATTGGAATACGACTACCAAGTTGATAATTTTGATGGACAATGAAGGGATACTGGCTTGTAATTCTATTGCTCTGCGGTGGGCTATCCAATGGTATGGCGCAGCAATATTGGTCTGATCTGACGGACAATGAACGGTCTTTTCTGTCCCATA
>CAJXXO010000359.1 GCA_913062655.1 uncultured Bacteroidota bacterium
TACGTAGTAGCATAAGGCGATTCCTCAAAATGGGACTGGCCATGCGCCGCCATTGCTTCCTGCTTCTTCCTCCCCTACGCCCGGTCCCACTTGTCCAGCACCTTGAGGGTGTGAAAGTAGTTGTCTTTATGGGCTTGCCCCTGAATGACATCTACACCATGCAAGGCGGCCATCTCCGGGAATATGCGTTCAATGAGCCCTGTTTCCAATAGCAGGCGAAAGCCAATAGATGGCTTGCGAGCAGCGATCATCTTATTCAGCTCATCGGTGATGCGCTCCTGCGAAACAATCTTGATTCGTTCCCGGTTGCGGGCAATGGCCGTCAGCGTAAAGGTTTCAATGGTGAATTCCAACTGGGTGGCAAACCGGATGGCCCGCATCATACGCAGTGGATCGTCTGAAAAGGTAATATCCGGGTCGAGTGGTGTCTTGATCAGGTGCTCCTCGAGGTGCCGCTGTCCATGGAAAGGATCTACCAGCTCCCCGTAATCCTCTTCATTGAGGCTGATAGCCAAGGCATTGATGGTGAAATCCCGTCTCTGCTGGTCATCTTCAAGGGTGCCATCTTCCACTACCGGCTTACGACTGTTTCGATTGTAGGATTCTTTTCGTGCCCCCACAAATTCGACCTCCCAGTCTTGCCACTTGAACATGGCAGTACCAAAGTTTTTGAACACCGTCACTTTGGGTACAGGGTCAAAAGCGGCCGCTACTTTGTCCGCCAGCGCGATGCCACTGCCTATGCACACTACATCAATGTCTTTTACGGTCCGCTCCAGCAGTTTGTCCCGCACATACCCGCCTACCAGGTAGGTCTCCACATTCTCTTGTTGAGCTACCTTACTTATGGTTTCAATAATATGTTCTTCGGCATCCGACAGGTGGATCAGCATGCGCCCAATGGGTTTACGACAAGATAATGGTTACTCAACAAACAAGGTATCCTCAGAAGGTACCGCTATATCGACTTCATGGTTGTCATGCAGCTCGCAGATCAACTTCTGATGGGTAGTGACATCACAGAGGTCATCGTCCCACTCACAAACAATAAGTTTGATGTATTTATAGCGCCCGATAAAATTCGACAGGCGTCCTCTCGAGGTGACATAGATGGAGGTATTCCTGGGGTCCTGATGCAACTTGATGTCAGGATTGCCCACCATCTCCGTATGGATTTCATTATCAAATATCAGCTTAATAAGCTGACAACGAAAGGGAAGGATGAGCCGTTGGCCGATATGAAAGCCTTTTTTATCCTCCGCCAATGCTTCTTTAATAGTTCGGTATGCCATTACTTGCAAGAATTGAGCGCGGCAAAAATACGAAACTACTGATGGTTCTGGGCCGAAAGCGGAACTGTTTACAAAAGCTGAAAAATCAGTGCCGGGGTGTGGAAAGGCGTGAACGTAAGGGGTAGCTCGTTGTCTATTTTAGAGCCATCATCGTAACCATGAGCGAATACTTTAAAGATAAACGCATAGCTGATCTGGTGCAAGAGCATTACGCCTTTGCCTACGTATTGTTCTCCTACGGGGTAGAATACTATGATCACGTGCAGAAAACCTTGGATGAGCTCTGCCTGGAGAAAGATTTGCACCTGGACAAAGTGGTAGCGGCTTACGAACAGATTAGGGAAGGGCATGACGTAAATGCAGCAGGGTTGAACCTGGAGCAGATGCCCTTAGAGCTTGTGCTGCAGTACTTGCGCCACAATCACCTGACCTTTATCAAAAAACGGCTTCCCTTCCTGAAGCATCTACTGGAGCGGCTGCATGATAGTGGACGGGAGCTACCCGGGGTACCCGATCTGTTGGCCCTTTTTCCGCTGTTTGCCGAAGCCTTGATCCAACATATGTATGAGGAAGAAGACCTGATCTTTGAGCAAGTGTTGCAACTCCTGCGGCAGCAAGCGTGGGGGGGACATTCCCTGTATGAGCAATTCGATACCCTCAACCGGGTGTCTATACAGCAGTATGCAGATCTGCATCAGGATGATAATGGGGACGAAATGTTTACCATTCGGGAGGCGACCCATCAATTTACGCTGGAAGGACCGATTCAGGTGCGGGTGTTGATGGAAGAGCTTAAGGCCTTCGATAATGAGTTAAAAGTGCACGCACGTATCGAGAATGAGATCTTCTTTCCCAAGGCCATTCAATTGGAGGAAGAGATGGTGCAAGACCTGCGTGAGCAATCCATTTGGAATTAACAACTCGTATCGATTACGCTTCTGGCAAGCAAATAATTATCGTAGTGCCTACGCCTGGCGCACTTTCCATATCAAACGTGCCTCGATTGGCCTGGATAAACTTACGAGAGAGAATCAGTCCCAAACCGGTGCCTTTTTCATTGGTTGTGCCGATTCGCGTAAACTGAATATTGCGGTTTAATATCTTCCGAAGCTCCTTTTCTTCAATGCCAACACCTTCGTCCCTTATCCGAATATAGATGCTACCTTCTTCCCGGGTAGCGGAAATATGCACGGCACCTTCCTTGTGCGAAAATTTAATGGCATTGGAGATTACATTTCGAAAAACCACTTGCAACTGGTTGGCATCACACCTTACCTGCAGGGTTTCTGCAAGTTGGAGGTCTATGGCCAGTTGTTTTGCCCGAATAGACTGTTGATGGAAGGCCAGTACCTCCTTGATCGCGCGATGCACGTTTACTGCCACCGGATTGACACTAATGCCTTGCATTTGGGATTTGGACCAGAAGAGGATGTTTTCGAAACTCTTTT
>CAJXXO010000360.1 GCA_913062655.1 uncultured Bacteroidota bacterium
CGATGCCCGTCAAGTGGCCGTAGAAACCGGCTTCAGTCATTTCATAATAGACATTCGCGAAGATTTTGGCGACTACGTGATCGACAATTTTGTGGAGGAATACATAGCGGGTCGTACACCCAACCCTTGTATCCTTTGCAATACACACATTAAGTGGGAGAGTTTGCTGAAGCGTGCGGATGCGATGGATTGCGAGTTTATCGCCACCGGTCACTACGCTAAATTGAACCATCAAAATGACCGCTATTTCATCTCTAAGGCAAAAGACCGCAATAAGGATCAAAGCTATGTTTTGTGGGGGCTCAGCCAGGAGTGTATGGCGCGCACAAGGTTTCCTTTAGGCGATCTTACCAAGCCGGAAGTACGCCAAATGGCACAAGACTTCGGCTTCACGGAACTATCAAAGAAGAGCGATTCATATGAGATCTGCTTTGTGCCCGATAACGACTACCGGGGTTTTCTGAAGCGCAGGGTTGATGGTCTTGAAGAAGAAGTGTCGGGTGGATTGTTTGTTAATACCAAGGGAGAAGTGATAGGAGAGCACCACGGCTATCCTTTTTATACCATTGGTCAGCGTAAGGGTTTAGGGCAAGCTTTCGGTAAGCCCATGTATGTTGCTGAAATTCAGCCGGAAACCAATACCGTTGTGCTGGGGGAGGAAGATGACCTGATGCGTAATGGCATGCACATTTACAAGCTGAATATGCAGAAGTATAATACGGTACCCGATAATTTCGAAGCCATTACAAAAATCCGCTACAATACGCCTGGTGCCCTGAGCACTTTGCAGCATCAAGGTGATATTATGCGTGTAGAATTTGCCGCCAACGTAAAAGCCATTGCACCCGGCCAATCAGGGGTCTTCTACGAAGGCGATGATGTGATCGGTGGAGGTATCATTATGGAGAGTTTTCACGTATAAGCACTATGGACACTAATAGGAAATAACTTATGCGTGCGCTAACTCTTGTCATGGTTGCCTTTCTGGCCGTTGCTTGTTCCAAAGTGAAGACGATCGAGATACCCGATACAAACAGCTATTTTCCGCTGGAAGTGGGGCAATCGGTTATTTTTTCTGTGGATTCCATAAAATATTCACCGCTCCTTAATAATGGTAAGCAAACCTTCTCTTACGAAGTAAAAGAGACCATCATTGATAAAGCACTGGACGGCACCGGCCATGAGGTGTATATCTTTGAACGCGTAGAACGGAAAGAAGGGGAGCTGCCCTGGAAAAACCCTGTTATAGGTACAAAAACGATAAGAGGAAACCGGGCAGAAGTATCGATTCACAACCTGAAATTCATGCCGCTAACCTTCCCGATTATACCTAACCTGGCTTGGGATGGCAATGCGTTTATTTACAGCTCTTTGCAAGATTCTACCAATACCTTCTATGAGGATTGGCGATATACTGTCACAGCTATTGATGTCCCAAAAACAGTAAATGAGGTAGAATTTGACTCCACCTTGACTGTCAAACATATTGATGATTCTACCGGTTTATCATATAGGTTTTCAAGCGCTAGCTACGCAAGAAATACCGGCCTTATTTCGTTAGATCAATATTCATTATTTGTCAAGGATACATCAATAATTGATTCCATACCTTGGCCTCAACGTGCTAATGCTGGCTTTATCACCCATTGGCGCATAAAAAATCATTAGATGATAAAATGGATCGGTGTAGTTGTCTTGTGTTGGTTGACAGTGCAAGCCCCTGCGCAGGACAGCCTAAAATATTGGGTCACCTTCACCGACAAAGCCAACAACGGATACAGCTACACTGAACCGGAAGCCTTTCTCTCCGCTCGTGCCATTGATCGCAGGACAAAGCAAAACATACCTTTTACCATCCAGGATGAACCGGTCAGTCCATTGTATGTAGATGGGCTTCGTCAGTTGGGGTTCACCGTGTTGCACACATCCCGCTGGTTCAATGCGGCCACTGTATCTACCAATGACCCCATGCTTATACAGCAAGCGGGCAGTTTACCTTATGTGCGGGCAACAGATACAGTTGCTAAATTGAAACTGGCAGACGAGCTGGAGTTGTCCTACACGGCTGAAAAGATCCGTACGGCAAAGATGCGCTACGAATATGGAGAAGGCTTTAACCAAATCCGTATGCTGAATGGCGATCTGCTGCATGACGAGGGCTACACGGGCAAAGGCCTGTTAATAGCCGTGTTGGATGCCGGTTTTCCACAGGTGAACACACTATCCGGGTTTAGCAAGCTCCGCGAAGAGGGCCGCCTGCTCGGTGGACGTGATTTTGTCGACCCCGGCACATCGATTTATGAAGATCATCCGCACGGTACAGTGGTGCTGGGTACCATGGCGGCTTTCCTGCCCAATGTGATGATTGGTACGGCACCTGAGGCGCAGTACCTGCTCCTCCGTACCGAAGATGCTACTTCGGAGATGACCATAGAAGAAGCCAATTGGGTAGCAGCCGCTGAATATGCCGACTCTGTGGGAGCAGATATTCTCAATACCTCGCTGGGGTACACCACCTTTGATGATTCTACCATGAATCACACCTATGCCGATATGAATGGTAACGCTACGCTAATCACTCGTGGGGCAGACCTTGCAGCACAAAAAGGGATGCTGGTTGTCAATAGCGCAGGCAACAGCGGTGGACGTGCCTGGCAATATGTAGGCGCACCGGCAGATGGAGACAGTGTTTTTACCATTGGGGCCGTTACGCCAGAAGGCGGGT